>PAUV01000105.1 GCA_002712845.1 Rhodopirellula sp.
TGCTCCCGTTAGCAAGGGAGACACTCGAATGGAAACTGGAGCAAATCTTGATCTCGAGGGGTGACCGATCAAACTGCTCGTAGCATAACGTGGAACTGCCCAGCTGAAGCATGTGGCGTCAAGCTGGCAGGGCATGCCTGGTTTTGAGGAGTGGCTCACTGAGCGGCTGAGAAACGTTTTAGTTTTCGATCCAAGGTGCTGCGTTCGATGCCCAGGATTGCGGAAGCCCGGCTCTTGTTTCCATCAGTGTGCCGCAGCACCCGTTCGATGTGAATTTGTTCCAATGCTGCGAGAGTCATTTCCACCGGTTCATCGGTCTGACCGCTTGCCGGCATCCCTTGCGCGGCAGGAGCGAGCGCGAGGTCTGTGACTTCGATGCGGTTTTTCGTGTTCAGTACGACGGCGCGTTCCACGACATTTTTAAGCTCGCGGATGTTTCCTGGCCAAGAGTATTCGAGCAAAGCCTGTTTGGCAGCGTCTGAGAATCCCTCGATTCTCCGCCCCATTTCCTGATTGAATTGGGCCAGGAAGTAATCAGCTAGGTGCAGGCAGTCTTTGCCTCGGTTTCGAAGTGGTGGCACGATGATCTCAACAACATGCAGTCGGTAGTAAAGGTCCTGCCGGAATTTACCTTCACGAACCATCGTCTGCAGATCACGATTGGTGGCGGCGACGACTCGGACATCGACTTTAATTGCTTCATGCCCACCCACTCGCTCAAACGGGTGCCCTTCAAGCACTCGGAGGAACTTCGCTTGTACCTCAGGGCTCATCTCACCGATCTCGTCAAGCATCAAGGTGCCGCCGTCAGCGGCTTCAAACTTGCCACGTTTACGCTCCGTCGCTCCGGTAAAGGCACCTTTTTCATGACCAAATAGTTCGCTCTCAAGCAAGGTGGGTGAAAGAGCTGCACAATTCAAACAGATCAACGGTTCAGCACTTCGGTCGCTCGCATGATGCAGGGCAGCAGCGACCAATTCTTTTCCTACCCCTGATTCGCCACGCACAAGGACGGTCGCGTTGGTAGGGGCAGCCATTCCGATCTGTTGTACGATCTCGCCAATCGACGTACTCTTGCCAACGATGTTGACTTTGTTACCAAGCCGGTCCTGCAATTCCTTGATCTGCTTTTGGCTTTGTCGAAGCGAGCGATGCAAGCGTTTCCGGTCGGCGAGGTTCCCGAGTAATTCCCCAAAAATCTCGCAGGTCGCAACGATGAACTCGAGTTCGTTTGAGCCTAGCGGTGGGGTGCCTGCGGTCGTGGTGACGTGTACGACTCCCCGAAGTTGATCCCGCTGATCTCTCGCTGGCGCCATGACGACACTCTCAGCATCGAGTTCCCCGCGGCTATTTTCGGTGGCCAATTGCTCGTCACCCATAACGTTCCGCGCCAGGACTGCCTCGCCGTCTTCGGTGGCAACGGATGCCAGCAGGGATTCAGGTGGACGACGGTAACTGCGTGATCCTGATTGTCGGGTTCCCGCTAATGGAATGTCTTGTGATTTTCCCCGCGTTTTTTTCGTTTGCCATACGTAAGCCCCCGCAGTGTCCAAAGGCACATGTGCTGCGAGGCAATCCAGCACAATATCGACGGCTTGTTCGATCTCGTCACATCGTGCCAAGGAAAAAGCGAGCTGAAGTAAATGTCGGCTGGATTGTCCGTGATTGGCTTCTGACGCAGATTTGGCAGAACCGGTAGGATCGAAAAGATAGGAACTGTGTCGCCGCCGGTCGGTGATGGCAGATGGGTCCATCTCGAGCGTGATCTGGTCGTCGGTGGCTTGGCTCGCTGTGGTGGCAGAGCGTACCGGTTCACCGATCCCACCGTCAATTTTCCGAGCAAACGTGATGGCGAAGCCAGCAACTTCGATCAAATCGGAATCCTGCAAACGAGTCGGCGCAGAGATCGGTTGCCCATTGAGTAACGTTCCGTTTCGGCTGCCCAAATCCTCAAGAGTCCAGCTGTCTGCGGACCAGGAAACGCGAGCGTGTTGTCGACTCGCCTGTTCCGTGCGAATCACGATCTCGTTTGCCGAGGCTCGTCCCATAACGGCACCTTTGGGCGAGGAAAGACGAAAAACGTCGCTCCACCTTCCCGCACTGCGCAGGATCAAGTAAGCGCCCTGATCTTTCCTATCTCCCATTGTCTTCCTATCTCCCACTGGTTGAGGAGGGGGATTTTCCGACATATTACGATCCATTGCAGTCAAAATTCATGCTCCGAGGTCGTTGGATCGGCTTTTGCGGCCTAAAGTTGACCATTGCTGTTCCTCATTTTGCTACCTCCAAACTAGAATCTGGGACATTTCCCGTCCACCGTTGAAAGGTAGACGAGACCGCATAACCTTCAGTTGCCGATGTTTTTTGAGTGAACTCTCCTCTTCCGGAGGCAGTTTTTGCTCGAAAAATAGCGAAACCTTGGTCACAATAAGCTATAGCTAATAAAACCTTTAACTTCTGGTGGTGTCCGACACCGCCGGCAATCCCGGAGATCCACCGCGATGGATTTTGCCTTGAAAAGTATTGTTCGTTCACTGTTTCCTGTCTTCTTCGGCGTTGTAACGCTGACCACAACTGTTCAAGCCGGACAGTTTGGTGGAGGGAACCGAGCTGTCGGTGGTGTCATGATTGATGCCGCGGGCGTGATGCGGACCGCAACCGTGCAGGAGCTGCAGGAACTCACAACTGCCATGGAGCAGGGGTGGGCCCCACTGGCTGGTGATATCGCCAAGCAGGCCAACATGCGGATGGTTTCACTCCGTGGAATCCAGAANGCAATCATGAAGGCAAATAAGGAAGGTCGCGAAATTCCACGTGATGTTCAGTACTTGGCTGGCTTGCAACGAATTGAATACGTGTTCGTTGANAAAGACAAGAACGACGTCATTATCGCTGGNCCAGCNGAACCATGGAAAGTGCGTCCTGACGGATTCGTCGTTGGCACNGTGACNGGNGGAGCAACCATGCGGCTGTCAGATCTCGTTGTCGCNTTGCGGAGCGTTGAGAGTGCACGTCAGGAAGGCATCAGTTGCTCGATCGAGCCAACTGCCGAAGGACGTCTGCGTCTCAGAAAGATGATGAGTCGGATTACCCTACGTCCCGGACAGAATCCTGCTATCTACGAAGCGTCCATGCGAGAAGCATTCGGGCCACAAACAATTCAATTGACGGGTGTTCCCACTGACTCGCGGTTCGCCCGAACCATGGTTGCCGCTGACTACGAAATGAAGCGTGTCGCGATGGGCTTGACTCCCTCGCAAGTCACCGGCTTAAGCAGCTACCTTGAGATGGCGAAGAACAGTGCTCATGCGTCTAACCAGAATCCTCGCTGGTGGATGGCCTGCGATTATGACACGCTTGGCAAAAGCGAGGACGGCTTGGCTTGGAAGCTGAGTGGGCAAGGTGTGAAAACGATGACTGAANTCGATGCAATCAGTGGCGATGGAACAGCATCGAANACTGGCAGACAAGATAAGTTCGCTCAGGACTGGGCTGACACGATGACTGAGAAGTACGCTGAGCTTTCACGCCGTATGCCGATATTCTCAGACCTCCAGAACATCATGGACATGACCATTGTTGCAACTCTGATCTCCCANGAAGGTCTCGCACGGAAGGCAAATCTTGATCTCAACCTCTTCACTGTGAAAAGTGATGATCTGCCTCTCTCCACTTATGTCACTCCGAAAGCCGTTGATCCGCAGTGCAGTTTCATTCGCGGACGTGGCGGCAAGTGGGTTGTGACGGCATCGGGTGGTGTCGATATCAATGGCTTCGAAGTTGTTGAGAAACAACGGACTGACACGACTCTCGCCAAGGTTTGTAGCACNGCACTNGCTGGTACAAGCGATAACTGGTGGTGGGACAAGTAAGTTCTGGTTCACCTGCTGCTGCGTTTCGAAACGTTTCTCGTTNGAAAACCTGGCAGTATGAAATCCTTTCTGGATGCGAATAGCCGACATGTGCTGTTCCTGCGTCCTGCAGGTAGATGACGNGTCGCGGTNGGTNGCTGAAAAGCCCTCCTGCGACNTTCCTTGGTGTNGCCACTGGATGTCTTCTTATCCATTTGGTTNGGCTTGCTGTTGTGGGCATTCGTCCTGTTCGCTGTCNTCGATCGGTNAATATCGGTCNNTNGTTGTCGCTTGTGGATGCCATGTCGTTGCGTCGTTGCACAACTGTTTTTACCNAGTTGCGATGGATTGNATCTGATGAGTTCTTGGGGCTACCGTACTTTTGAGGACGGCATTGCTTGTGATTGGCTTGAGGATCTTCATGATTCTGATCCGATCGCCTTTTTTGTGAAGTGCTTGGACTTGGCGGGCCTTGACTATTTTGATTTTCTGGCCTGCGTNGGCGTTGTNTGTACTGCAGAGATNTTGCGNGGTNTCAAATCAGGTCCGCGNTCGGGNCTTCCNGAAGCCGCNGTGGNGTGGTGNGAACAGCATCGTGACTTGAACTGCAGTTTTTTGATTCCCCGNGCCATCGATTCGTTNAAGCTAGTCTTGACCAATCGGTCTGAGATGTGGGTGCGATGGGANGATGANGCCGANCGGTTTGACTGCTGGCTTAACCATCAGCAGGANTTNATCGAGGATCTANAAGAGTGTTNCTCNCGAGGAAATTTGACTTTGTCGCNTGCGGTTTGCANAAAATTGTCTCCTGCCCTTCGGGCANCGTTCGGGAAAGTGTTAGACTGNANNCGTGCTGACTTGATTGCTGATCTTTTGGNATAGGTGTTGTTTTGACGCAGGATTCGCCCGTCATCCCGGATTCGCCCGTCATCCCGGATTCGCCCGTCATCCCGGATTCGCCCGTCATCCCGGATTCAGAGNACNCNGGCGAGGAGCCAGNGCTTTGGAACGCGAACCATGGCAANTTGTTGCTGGNTTTTGTTGCAATCATTCTNCTNGTTGGCGGNAGTGTGCTTTTCTACAAGCAGAATCTNTCGTNTNCAGCCCCNCGTTTTCCAGATGCTGANAANATCNANGCCGTGNTTGANGATGCGGGTGCAGTANCGGGAACTGCGATCATTCGCATTCTTGGTGCGGCGAATGATAAGGGGACGATGAAGATTGCGATCTACGGTGCCGAATCTACTTTTGAACGGCCAGCTGATGCTGTCTTTACGAGCGTTGAGCCGATCGCAGCAGGGCAGGTTTACGTTCCTGTGCCGCTCACCGCACTGCCCGAGAAAATCGCGATCGCTGTTTTTCACGACGAAAACGACGATAGTATGCTCAATAAAAACGCCATCGGTTTTCCAAGTGAACGTTATGGCTTTTCGCGTAACGCGAGAGGTTTGACNGGTCCTCCGACGTGGGCTCAGACAGTCATTCCCAGACCACGGAATGATGCGACCATTGAAATATTTGTGCGTTAGAAAATGTGAAGCCTGNTAAAGAGGCTTCCACATCGCACCGCAAGATTNTCTTGTCGACATTCTCTTGTCGACGTGTTTGCCGTGAGCACAACTGCTGTTGGCCTTCTTGCTAAAAACTTACCGTTCTAAAACTTACCGTTCTAAAACTTGTAGAGCAGCAATAGCGAGTAATAAACATCGTTAGGCTTGGCGCCCTGCGGTGTGCTGTCGTAACGATCTGTGGCAGCAAGTTTCAGGCTGAGGTTCTCGCTGCCGTCGAGAAGGATTTCCCATGACACGTCGCTGACAAGGCGGTAATCACCAAAGTTTTCCCACGCGGGAAAGTAATCAAACTTGCCCTTCAGTTTTTGCCGTGAGGTCAGTTGTCGCTCAGCTTCCATTCCAAAAACGGCCTCAGGNATCCAGTCATCCATNGGAGCNCCNATTTCTCGTGANGCACCAGCNCCNAANCGAGTTGCAAGTGTCGATGTNTCGCTTCTCAGCCANTAGTAACCAAAGCCACCATTCAGGTTCAGTCGAAGATCAAACGGCTTGAACTTGTCCCATTCCATTCCGTGTTTGGCAAATGCGGACCACGAGGTATCGCCTAATAGACGGTCAAAGTTCACATTGAAGCGACCGTTCTGTTCGGTTGTAGTGTTGCGGCTGCTGGCTTGCCGGTAGTTGATGTCCATGCCGAGTGTATACCGCTCGGTTTTTCGCTTCAGTTCAAGACCGGCCTGCATCGCGAGTGTGTTGGCATTTCCGTCGCTCCCGTCCAAGCCGAATTCCACATGTGAGTCCCAGCCTTTGCCCCATGCCCGCGGATACTGATACCATCGTGTGACTTCTGTCTCCAGCGGGGCTGGTTCTGAAGAAGTCCAGTTGCTCGTGGCGACGTGGTTTTGAGAGGGTGCGTTGGAGCCACCCTCGCTTTTTGGGTTAGGATTTAAATTGACGTCATCGTTCGATGCCTCAGGCGTTGACCCGTCAGCAGATGATGTGTCAGCAAGTTGGCTCGTTTCTGGATATGGCAGGAGCAAACGGTCTGAATCATCATCGCTCGCGTTTGCAATGACCTCGGATTCAGTTGCAAGAGATTCGGGATCTGTACTCAGAAAGTTGTTCAAGGCGTCGGTTGGCAGTGATGAGAAAGTCATCGTAGTCGAGGCTTCTTGTTCGCCAGTGGTGGGTTCATTCCGTCCACTGGGGCTGGTGGAAAACGCCATTTGTGATTGCCAAGGGATGTTTTTCCCCAACGTGCCACCGGAACTCGACTGCGCGTTGTTGGTTTGCCGCTCGGGTTTTCTGTCAGGAAATGTCAGTGGTTTTTGAATTGGCGGTGACGCGAGGATCTCTACCGCAGTCGGGTTTTTAGCGAAGTGTTGTGCCGACAAGGCCCGAACAGCGTCGGACATGTTTGGGTCGTTTGGAAGCGTGTAAGGGCGTGGGCGGTCGCCGATCGTTGGCAACGTAAACTGAGAAGGCTGCCCTGAGATGTCTGGTGATTCGTAGCCTGCTCCGTTCCAAGTGGAAATCCCATTCTGCCATGCTGGTTCATCTTCCGCTGCCGCTGCCTGCTTTAAAGATTCCGCAGCGGTTGTGAGTTGGAGAGCAAGCATGCATAACAGGAAGCCCTTAGCTCGCGGAGATAAAACGTTCATGAGGACGCCGTCGTGCTTTGAACATGTGTTGGGGGATAAGATCTCAACACTGTTCATTAGCAGAGTTGGCAGTCTGCGTCACCATGAATCAATCAATCAATCAATACAAAACAAGCGACAGGCAAACTCGTCTGTTTCAACCGCACAAACCGTTGGTTTGGGCTGCCAATTGCGTGGCAGGTTGATTTCAGGCTGTGTGCAATGCAGGCTATTCGTTTCACGATTGCGTGAAACATCGGGGAATCTTTGTTAGGTCAGCAGCTGTGCAGGGATCAACAGATGATCAACCAATGTTGGGCTGAGCTCAAAGTGCACGTTTGAGTTCTGCAAGAGCACGCGGGATCCTTTGATAAGGTGATTCATCTTCATATTCAAGAATCACGTAGCCCTGATAATTACCGTCCTTCAGGATCTTACCAATGCGTTGCATGTCGGCAGGGTATTTTTTTCCTTCCGGTGTTTTCATGCTGACTTTTACCTGAATGTTGACGGCAAAGTCGATGCACTCTTCAAGGTCCTCGTAGGGAGTTTTGGAATGGAAGTTTCCTGTGTCGAGATTGATACCAATCCATGGGCTGTCAATCCGGTTTATGATTTCAAGCAACTGGGTGGGGGTAAGATTGCCGTGATTTTCCACGCCGATAAAAATGCCGTGCTGGGCAGCATGCTCAACACACTGTTTCAAGGCATCGGTCGCTTCATCAAGACGTTTCGGGTTTCCTTCAAGTTGTCGGCTGGTGCCAGCGAAGAATCGAATGTGCGGAGCACCCAGCAGGCTGGCTCGATCAATCCAGCGTTTGGCTTCGGCGATTTCGTTATCTAGTTTTGGTCCTTCGCCAACAGTGAAATTATTTCCAATTGCTGTGCCAGAAATCGTTACGCCGCGAATGAATGCGGCGTGCTTCAAGCCAAGGAAATAATCGCGGTCAGCGTCGGGGGGAAAAAAATAGCTAGTGAGTTCTGCAGCTTCGAAGTTGTGTGAGACGCAGTAATCGAGAAAACCCACCATGTCGATGGCTGGACCATCCTTGGATGGTTGTTGAGCGATCCCTTTTTTATAGGCAAAGTAATTTCGCAGCGAATAAGCAGCGAGTCCTACCTCAAAACGTGGAGGACCGGAACGCTGTATAGGTCCTCGTGCATCCGCATGCGTCATGTTCAGATTCAATCCGCAGGCTGCTAGCGTGCCTGCTGCAGATGTTTCAATGAATTCACGTCGTCGCATGAAAGGTTACCTTCCGTTAATAATGAGGGGCGAATGTTTGCGGAGTTTTTGGATCTGTCACGCTTGTTGATCTCTATTGATCCCTGTCAGTGTATGGCATCAGAGTTTTAGAGTTCACAAGAAAGATAGTCGCTGACTTGCGGCGGCGATACAATCCTGGGGCGGCAACCATCCGATATTCCATTTTCCGAGTGTCGAGACTCCTGTCAGATGCTTTTCGGTGCAGATTTTGCAGGTTCTTGACACTTGACTCAGGTCAGCGAAAGTGGGCAGACATCGCAAGGCGCAGCAGAGTTTGAGGGGTTTTGGTGGCACACGGATTGTCTACCTGCCGGCAGACACGGAAAACCAGACGAGCGAATTGTTGGAAAACTACTGTTATGAATCCAAGTCTCCTTGATCGCACAAGGTCCACGCTCGACCAACTTCGTGATGAATTATTGGCTGAGCGGAACGATGGGCACCACTGGACCGGGACACTTTCGCCCTCCGCGTTGAGTACTGCCACGGCCGTCAGCGCGATGTCGTCGATCTTGATTCATTCGGTGGGTTCGCAACAAAGTGGAGTCACCGCTGATGAGCAGATCACGCATTGCATTGCAGCGGGGGTTCAATACCTGCAATCCCAGCAGAACGAAGATGGTGGATTTGGGGATACAGATCGTAGTCATTCCAATATTGCAACCAGTTATCTGGTGCAGGCCGCTTCTGCGTTAGCGGATCAGGCCATTGGTCGCTCACTGACCCCTGAGACGATCGCTGCGCTGGAAAAGTACATTGCGCACATGGGGAAATTGGATGCGTTGAAAGAGCGATATGGAACGGACAAAACCTTCGTGGTGCCTATTCTCACCAACATGGCGATCGCAGGTCTGGTCCCTTGGGAAATGGTTTCTGCCTTACCGTTTGAAGCCGCAGTGTTTCCGCAGTCGATGTATCGCATGCTCCAGATGCCGGTCGTGAGTTATGCGATTCCTGCGTTGGTCGCGATTGGTCAGGCGAGGCATTTTCATGGACCGAAAGCTTTCTTTCCAATCCGATTGATTCGCGGTGCAGCGATTGGTCGCAGCATCAGCGTGTTGGAAAAAATGCAGCCACAAAGCGGTGGTTATCTCGAAGCAACACCGCTGACCTCGTTTGTTGTCATGAGTCTTGCTGTGACGAAGCGGGCTGATCATAAAGTCTCGAGGCGAGGGCTTGATTTTCTGAAGGATTCAATGAACGAGGATGGTAGCTGGCCGATCGACACCAATTTGGCAACTTGGGTCACCTCTCTTTCAATGAATGCGCTTGCGGCTGATCCAACAGATGATCGTGTGTGGTGCACTCCTGAGTTAGCGGATTGGCATCTTAGGTGCCAGCATGAAGTGCGACATCCTTTCACGGGAGCTGAGCCGGGTGGTTGGGGCTGGAGTGATTTAAGCGGTGCGGTTCCGGACAGTGACGACACACCCGCCGCGATTTTAGCGCTCGGCCACATGAAGTCATCTTTGGATGAGGATCGAAAGCAGCGATGTGAGAAAGCTATGAAAGCTGGCCGAGGTTGGTTGTTGAAGTTGCAGAATCGCGATGGTGGCTGGCCGACATTTTGCAGGGGGTGGGGGAAGCTGCCCTTTGACCGTAGCAGTAATGACTTGACCGCCCATGCTTTGCGAGCGCTGGCTGTGAATGGCGTGTCAGAGGCTGAGGCCGGAACGGCGAGGCACATCGCCTCGGGAACCCGATTTTTGGAGAAGAATCAGGAGCCTGATGGATCTTGGTTACCCCTGTGGTTCGGTAATCAGGATCACGCTGATGAGTCGAATCCGGTGTACGGAACATCGCGGGTTTTGCTTGCCGCGACCTCTGGGGCGTTGGCTTCGGAGGCGTTGCAAGCTGGATGTCAATATCTGGTAAATAACCAAAATAGTGATGGTGGTTGGGGAGGTGGCGGGTCTGTCGCCTCTTGGCTAAAAAAAAATCAGTTTGGGGAATTTGAGTTTGTCAGCAGCGTCGAAGAGACGGCGTTAGCGGTCGAAGCCTTGGCAACCGTTGTACTTTGCGGGGAAAACTCGATTCTTGAGCTTGCGGGCGAGGATACAAATCGAGACAAAATGTCTGAAACTGATCGTTTCAATCCACAATCTGCGGTTCAGCATGGTGGGACCAAAGCGATGAGTCAGGCTATAATCAGGGGCGTCGAATTTTTGTTGGAAAGTGTTGATCAGGAGCGGCATCGGGTGCCTTGGCCCATTGGTTTTTATTTCGCCAAGCTTTGGTATCACGAACGCCTGTATCCTCTGATCTTCACGACGGGAGCCTTGGGGAAATACCTTCAGCTTGCGGCAGACAAACCGACCCGAAAAGGGTCAACAAACGAAACGAATTCCTTCCAGAACCCCACACAAACGCTCCCTGAGGTATAGGTTTGTCTAGCGGACTCAGCACCAGCGACACTGCGCCGACGTCGGAAACTTCCCCCGAGGGCAGACCGGCACGTCGCAAGACCAGTCATCTCAAGGATGTGCCTGACACACTCGAATTGCGGGAGAGTTTGCGGGCACGCTGCGCGGACATTGCGGCTCGAATTGATCGGGCGACACCAATGACCAAGGACGAGATGGAACAAGTTGCCCGGCGGGCTTTGGAAGAAGCTGATTTGCCGGAAGCGTATCTGGGCTGGATGATGGTCATGATCAGCAGCGAGTTCTGGAAAGACTCACTCGCGGCGGTCCCGCCAGAACGCCGCCTGTTCCTTCTGCCGCATTGTTTGAAGCACGCAGAAGGTTGCCCCGCCGAGTACGACCAATTCGGAATGAATTGCAAAGAGTGTGGTGCTTGCAGTATCGCTGATTTTCGCGGCTTGGCCGAAGAGATGGGATACCGGGTGCTCGTCGCTGAGGGGTCGCCGGTAGTCATGAAGATCATTGTCGGTGGCTATGTCGACGCGGTCGTGGGTGTCGCTTGCTTGAACGTCCTTGAAAAAGCGATTGATAAAGTTCTGCTGGCGGGGATTCCCTGCATGGCTGTACCTCTGCTGAGCAGCGATTGCCGCAACACGAAAGTGGACGAACCTTGGGTCAACGAGATGATCCGAACACCTTACAAGCCGGCTCAAAGTGTCACCCGAAGTTATGTGCATCTAATGCGGGCCGCGAGTGATTTGTTCAAGACGGAGTCCATGGACACACTGGCACCCCGCATTCGCACCAAAGCCGAGTTGGGAGACAACGCGGTGGGTGTGTCTGACATTGAAGGAATGGATGCAATCTCGGCAACGGAGCACATTGCGTATGACTTCTTGAGTCGCGGTGGCAAGCACTCCCGGCCATTCATTACCTTGGCTGCGTTTGACGCAATGACCGGCGGGCGGGCAACAGGGCCCGATGCCGATGCTGCAATTTCGGAATTTCCGATTTCAGTCCGTCGTGCTGCCATGAGCATCGAGACTTTTCACAAGGCAAGCCTTGTGCATGACGACATTGAGGATGACGATGCATTCCGTTACGGCCAGCCTGCTGTGCACCGTAGATTTGGAATCCCGACCGCTATTAACGTTGGCGATTATTTGATCGGGCTTGGGTACCGCCTGTTAAGTCGTCATGAAAATGATGTCCCCAGTGAGGCACGGGTCGATGTGCTTGATACCTTGGCTGCTGCCCACATGCGGCTTGCCGAAGGGCAGGGTTCGGAGTTGCTGTGGCGTGATGGAAAAGATCGTCGCTTGACTCCGCTTGACGCGTTGAAGGTCTATGCATTGAAGACATCTCCTGCGTTCGAAGCAGCTTTGCTCAGTGGCGTGAGGATGGCTGGAGATTCAGCGCCATACCGAGATGCCATTCGTACCTTCAGCCGCAACATGGGCGTCGCCTTTCAGATCCTTAATGATCTTGGTGATTGGATTGGTGACGATTCAAACAAAATGTCAGCCGGCGGAGATGTATTTGGAGGACGGCCCACTCTTTTGTGGGCTTTGGCATTGCAGGGTTTGCCCGAAAAGGATGCAGCCCGCTTGCTGGAATTGGCAGAGTCCGACTGTGGGCTCTCGGATGCCGAGCGATTGAGGCAGGTTCGCAAACTGTACGAACAGGCAGATGTCTTTGAAACGGCTTTGAAGTTGGTTGACAAGCATCAGGCACGAGCCGAAAAGGTGGCTGACGAGGTCGATGTCGAAGAACTCCGGCGTCTGCTGTATTTTCTCGTGGATACTGTGCTCGAGCGACCTGAGTTGCCGACACCTGCTGTTGTTTCTCTCGGCATAGCAGCACCTCTGGGCTAGGCGGCAGGAACAGTGAGTGACCCCATGACTGAAGTGGCTTTCTCCGATGATTCTCGCATCGACATCAGGGATTTGCTGAATGAGTTCTACAGCGAACCAATCGGCCATTCGCAGCTTGGGGAATTCACTTCAGTAACGAAAGTCCTTGCTCCCTGCGACTCGCTTCTGGACCATCATGCTCACATGACCGTGACGGTCGAGTCACACTACGGCGAAAAGGTCAACGTCGTTGTGCATCGGTGTCATCGCAGTGATGCTTGGTATTCGCGAGAGATTACGTTGGTCACAGAGCACACTGGACGTATTGTGCAGTATGGCATCGTTCGCCTTGATACCAGGGCATTGGACACTGAAGTTTGGAAGCAGATTGAAAGTCAGACCACGCCGCTGGGGCGGGTGCTTATCGAGCACAATGTATTGCGAGAAGTGCAGTTGTGTGGACTGTGGGAAGTTCAGGCGGGTAACAGTCTTGCTGATCTGATGCAGTTGGATGTCGGGAGTCAAGTCTATGGGCGGACCGCATTGATTTATTGCAATCGAGCGCCAGCGATTGAACTATTGGAGATTGTCTCTCCGGCATCCGCTTTGGATGTTTGAAGGCCTGATTGTGTGTGTCGCTTGATGCGAGAGGGAAAGAAAATGTTTCGGAAAGGGAAGCCAGTCGTGAAATCGATGTGTATGACCTTGGGTTTGATTTTTGTACTTGTCAGTTGTTCAACTGCAATCACTCAAGACGAATCAGATGCGAAGAAGGATGTTCAGATGAGCCCAGTTGCACTGCGCGCTGCAGCACTCCGGGAAATGCAGGCTGGTGAATCGGGCAAGGCTGTTGCAGCTGTCGATAAGCTTCTTGTAGCGTTGCCTAATGACCCAGCAACCTTGCGACTGGCGGGTGATGTTTATCTCAGGAGTGGTAAGTCCAAGGAAGCTGTCGATTTGTTTGACCGCTATTTGAAGCTGGAGCCGAACGCTTTGGCCGGGCTATGGCAACGCGGAATCGCACTTTACTTTGCTCGTGACTACAAGCGTGGAGTCGAGCAGTTTGAGGTGCATCGTGAGGTCAATCCCAATGATGTGGAAAACGCGGCTTGGCATTTTCTCTGTGTGGCGAAGGCTCAGTCATTCGAGAAGGCCAAGACAGTGGTTTTGCCTGCGCCCAATGACCCACGCGCCCCGATGGAAGAGGTGTTGAAAATGCTGAGCACGGGAAATACCGAAAAGGTGGTTGAGAAAATGGAGAGTTTTCCCGCGAACACACGTCTTCGCGAGTCTGCGGACTTCTATGGAAACTTTTATCTGGGCCTCTATGCTGATGCTGCCGGCGACCGTGCCAAGGCAAAACGTTATCTGGACTTGTCGGCGAAAGATGCCTCGGTCAGTTACATGGGCGATGTGGCACGTGTGTACGCTGTTTACTTGTCGCCCGAGAACTAGAACTGAGACTTCAGACTACCTGATCAGGCCTGCCCGACCAAAGTTGCCTCGCTAGTGGCACCATCATCCAGCCTGTGATTTTGTCCGGTTTTCATGACTGCCAGGCCGGTGCGGTCGGATTCCCTGAGAAAACGGTGTGAATTCGCTGGTTTACCAGCGGTAAACTGGGCACATTTGGTCTGAATCGATTTTCACAGTTGAGTGTGTTTTCCTTGTTATTAATGTGTGCCGACGCCGCACCTGTTAGCTCCTGAAAGTAAAATTTGACTCGCTGCGCGGATCGAGACGTTTTCGATGGTAACTGGCGGCCAAAAGCAGTCACCTCGTGGTAAACTAGGGGTGGACGTAATGAGCAACGAATTGAGTTGTTTTGAATTCACCGTTTCCCGCCGGCCAATCACACGAATATGTTTTTTCGTTCGCGGCCACGACGGTGCATTTGTCTTACCCGGTCTACCAACCTCGATAGCTTTTGACCTCTGATTCAACGCCAATTGAGAACCGAATATGAAGAAGAAATTGCACGGTCATTGTGGTCGTTTTGCGTCTCGCCCAACGAACCGTCGTGAAATGCTGCAGTGGTGTGCGAATGGTTTCGGCGCTTTGGCGTTGAGTGCACTTTCGGAGTCTTCGTCTGCCTTAGCGTCTGGCCCATGGGACCCAAAGCCTTCTCATTTTCCCGGTCGAGCCAAAAATGTAATTTTTCTTTACATGGATGGTGGACCATCGCACGTGGACACCTTTGACTACAAGCCACAACTCGAAAAATACGATGGCCAGGACCCAAAGAAAGTCATCGGTAAGTTGGCTCCGACCCAATTCGATGCGGTTGGGAAAGTGCTCAAGAGTCAATGGAAGTTTTCCCAGCGTGGAGAGGCCGGCCATTGGATGAGTGACTTGTTTCCATGCCTGTCCGAGGTATCCGATGACTTGGCGATGATCAAGTCAATGACTTCCAAGTTTTCGGAACATACATCCGCAAACTATTTTTTGCACACGGGTAATGGGCTTCAGGGTAAACCGAGCATGGGGGCTTGGCTGGGGTACGGATTAGGAAGTGAAAACCAGCAGTTGCCCGGCTTCGTTGTGCTAAATGGCGGCCTGATTCCACCGGGTGGACTGGATTGTTTTGGGTCCGGTTTTCTTCCGTCGGCGTATCAGGGGTCTGTGTTTCTGCCAAAAGCACAACCGCTGGCAAACATCAAACCCAGTGAAGCGAATTCTCAACTCCAGAAGTCGAAGCTGGCTTTGATTCGTGATTTTGATCAGCAGACTAGCGGGCAACTTGGGGCTGACCCCGAAGTAGAAGCTGCAATCCAGAACTATGAGACAGCCTTTAAAATGCAAACGGCTGTCCCTGAATTGATGGACTTGAGCGATGAGACGGAAGAAACGAAAAGGCTTTATGGGCTAGAGACGGAATTTAACAACACCAAAACGTTTGGTATGCAATGCCTGCTGGCAAGGCGCTTGGTCGAACGGGGAGTTCGGTTCATCGAATTGACCTGTCCCGGAGGAAATGGTGATCGTTGGGATCAGCATGGGGGGTTAGTTGATGGCCACAACAAGAACTGCAAGACGGTTGATCAACCGATCGCTGCCCTTATCAAAGACTTGAAGCGTACAGGATTATTCGATTCGACGTTGGTCGTGTGGGCGGGTGAATTTGGTAGAACACCGTTCGCGCAAGGGTCAAATGGACGTGATCACAATCCTTTCGGATTCACCGTCTGGATGGCAGGCGGCGGTGTTAAAGGTGGGGCCTCGGTAGGTGCTACCGATGAGTGGGGATACCGTGCGATAGAAAATCGGTTTGAAATACATGATTTGCACGCCACCATGCTTCATCTGCTCGGCATTGACCATACAAAAAGTACCTTCCGGTTTAGTGGTCGTGATATGCGACTGACTGATGTGCACGGAAATCTTATCAAGGAGGTGATCGCATGATCCGTTTAAATCAACGTTACAAGTTGAGTGCAAAATCACTCCGACGCTGTGCCAGTGTTCAGGATGGACATTTGCGGCTTTTCTCTTTGACAGTAAGCATGAGGATTGCGAAGGCTACCTTGATGAGTGTGATAGCTTGGGGGCTACCTTTCTCTGTTGCCCCAAGTGTTTTAGCCGAGGATGTCCCAACTGCGGAGCAGATTCAGTTTTTTGAGTCCAAGGTGCGCCCCATCTTTGTAGAACACTGCTATGAATGCCATTCAGAGACTGCGGATGAAGTCGAAGCGGAATTGTTGCTGGACTCAAAATGGGGTTGGATGACAGGCGGAGAGTCTGGGCCAGCGATCATTCCTGGAAACTTAGATGAAAGTCTTGTGATCGATGCCGTTCGTTATGAAGAAAATAAAGTCACTGCAATGCCTCCGAGCTCGAAACTCTCGGACAAAGAAATAGGGGTTCTGGAAGAATGGGTCAAAATGGGAGCGCCAGACCCTCGGACTGCAAAGAAAACCATGGTTCCTGTGGCCAAAGAAATCGATTTTCAAAAACGATTCAATGAACACTGGAGTTGGCGTCCCATCACCAAACCAGAATTGCCTTGGGTTACGGATCGCAAGTGGCCGCGTTCTGATCTGGATCGATTTGTCCTGCACAAAATTGAAGCGGCGGGTCTGAAGCCCGCGGCGGAAGCCGACCGCAGAATTTGGCTGCGACGTGTGTATTTTGATTTGATAGGTTTGCCACCCACGGCGGACCAGTTTGCTGATTTCCTAAGTGATGACAGTGAGAACGCACGCGAAAAAGTGGTCGATGAACTGTTGCAGTCTCCGCATCTCGGAGAGAAATGGGCGAGGCATTGGATGGACCTTGTCCGATACGCCGAGACCTACGGGCATGAATTTGATTATCCGCTTCGGTACGCGCATGAATATCGAGATTACCTGATTCGTGCGTTCAACGCTGATGTGCCGTTTGATCAGTTCATTCGTGAGCACATTGCGGGTGATTTACTGGATGAGCCAAGGAAAAATCCTGAGGAGGATTGGAACGAGTCGATCATTGGAACAGGGTTTTGGTATCTGCATGAGGCTACGCACGCCCCCACCGATGTCCTTGGTAACGAAGCAGACATCATGGATAACCAGATCGATGTGTTTGGGAAGTCTTTTCTTGGCCTGACGATTGCTTGTGCACGGTGTCATGATCACAAATTTGATGCGATCACAACCGCCGATTACTACGCCCTGACGGCGTATCTGCAGAGTAGTTGCAGGCAGGAGTACCCTCTGGATCCCTCAGGGAAGCGTGCAGCAGCGAATCGCGAGATCAATCGCTTGCGTGGGGACGCCGTCGACGCATTCAAAGCAAGTGAAGTGAGTGTGACCGATGAGAATCAAAAAGATTCCGGTGACTATTATCGGGTTGCGATGCAGGTTGTAGCCGACTCAAAACCGGATGCTGACAAGACAGCCTTGGTGTCTCAGTCTGCAAAGGCTGAGGGGCTCGATGCCAACCTGCTTCAACGATGGGCTGATAAGCATGAGTCCATCAAAAACGAACTGATTGATCCGGGCTACGAACTGGAGAATCAGAATGTGTTTGCGGACTTCAAAGGTGATGTACTGCCAGAAGGCTGGAAGACTTCGGGGCTGGCTTTTTTACCCATCGGGTCAGGGTTGCAGTTTTCATCAGATGGTGCAGTTCTGGTTCCCAATACCGTTGACAGCGCTGTTAACGGAAAAAAACAGGTTGGTGTTCTCCGTTCACCCACGTTTGAAATCACAACGGATCGTATTCATGTTTTGATAAATGCTTCTGCTGGTGCGGCCGTTCGTGTCGTTATCGATAACTTTCAAATGGCAGAGTTCAATGCTTTGCTGTTCAGGGGAACGTTCTTGAACAACAAGGGAAGCGATACTCAGGGACAGTGGCAGTGGAAGAGCCTTGCTGGTGACCTGCGAAAGTACAAAGGTCACAAAGCGTATCTCGAGTTCATCGATAACGGCGATGCGTCCATTGCCATTGATAAGGTCGTTTTTTCAGATGCTGGACCGCCGGGCAAGGTGCGAGGAAAAGAAGCGGTATTTGATGCAGCTTTGCTGAGTCAGATGGAAAAACAAGCCGCGATTGATCTGAAAGCCGGCAGAGTCCATCCGTTGATGTTGGCATTGCTTCGAAATCAGGTCGTGAGTGTCGTGGATTTCAGCCAGGAAGCTTCAGAGAGCTTGGGGCAAGCCCGTGAGTTGGCAGAGGCCTTGCCTCCTGTAAGGCGAGTCATTGCGATGGCGCAGGGAACGTCCGAGGACGCTCATGTCTACATTAGGGGTAGTCACCAGAATGTTGGTGAAGTTGTCCCTGCGAGGTTTCTTGAAGTGCTCGGTGGGGAAACTGCGACGCGACTGGAGCTTGCAAATCGGGTGGCGACCCTTGAAAACCCGCTAACAGCGAGAGTTATCGCCAACCGGATTTGGCATCATCTGTTGGGAGTGGGGATTGTGCCCACTGTTGATGACTTTGGTCCGCAAGGTCTGCCCCCCAGTCATCCCGAATTGCTGGATTGGCTTGCTACAGACCTCGTCGAAAATGGTTGGTCACTCAAGCATTTGATGAAGCAAATTGTGCTGTCCAGTACCTATCGGCAGGCCAACGTCCCGAACGAGGCGGTCAGTGCAAAACTCATTGCCAGTGTTGATCCTTCAAATGAACTTCTTCATCGTATGAGGGTTCGCAGGTTGTCCGGTGAAGCAATTCGGGATGCCGTCCTTGTGGCATCGGGCCGTTTTGAACCGAAGCCGTTTGGTCCCAGTGTTGCAACGCACCGCACGCCGTTCATGACTGGGCGTGGAGCACGATCCAGCGGACCTTTGGATGGCAATGGGCGGCGCAGTGTTTATTTGTCTGTCTATCGCAATTTTTTAAACCCATTCATGTTGACGTTTGATATGCCCTCGCCGTTTGGACCGCAGGGACGCCGCAGCAAGTCAAATGTGCCCGCACAAGCTCTCACGCTGATGAATGATCCATTCGTGATTGGGCAGGCGAAAGTGATTGCTGAAAAAGCACTCGCAGTACCTGACCAGAGTACGGAACAGAAAATTGCAATGATGGTGGAACGTGTGCACGGCGTGGTTCCTAGCGAAAACCAGACGAAACAGTTATCGCAGTTTTTGGTGAATCAGACGAAAGCGTATGGCAAGGAAGACAGTCGAGCTTGGGCTGATCTAGCGCACGCTTTACTCAACATGAAAGCTTTTTACTTCCTGCAGTGATCATGAATTCAACGTAGTAAAACTTGATGAAAATTAATTTCAAAACGATTGTCTCGCTTCTGCTCGTTCAGTGTCTCGCACTGACGATGGTTGGGCGTTTAATCGCAGAAGATACGGCCGCCGAATTCTTCGAGAAAGAGATTCGTCCTGCGTTGGTTCAGCACTGCATCAGGTGTCATGGTGAAGAGAAGGTTCAGGGTGGATTGCGGCTTGATACTCGTGAAGGATGGCAGGCAGGGGGGGACTCTGGTCCAGCCATTGTCGCTGGCGATCCTCAGAGTTTACTTCTAAAAGCGATTGAGTACGAAGATATCAGTCTCGAGATGCCGCCGCGCGGTAAGTTGTCCGAAAAGACGATTGCTGCCTTTCAGAAGTGGATTCGCAAAGGCGCTTTTGATCCTCGCACCAATGGTAGTTCTGGCGATAAAAACCAGGCTCACGCTCCAACGATCGAGCAGGGGAAAAAGTTTTGGGCGTTTCAGCCTGTGCTAGCTCCCGTCCCGCCGGAGTTGTCCGAATCTACATGGCCCAATAATGATGTCGATCGTTTTGTGCTGGCGAAGTTAGTCGAGAAGGGCCTCAAGCCTGCTGGTGATGCCACCAAAGAAAACTTGCTGCGACGTTTGACTTATGACCTAACCGGACTGCCGCCGACATCTGATCAGATTGAACGGTTCCTTGCCGATGAATCGGATGATGCGACGGACAAACTCATCGATAGCCTTTTGCAGTCGGGGCACTTTGGCGAGCGTTGGGGCAGGCACTGGTTGGATGTTGTTCGATTCGCGGAGTCAAGTGGCGGTGGACGAACCTTGTTGTTCCCCGATGCTTGGCGATACCGCGATTACGTGATTGACGCGTTCAATCGGGATTTGCCTTTCGATCAATTTCTGAAAGAGCAGATTGCTGGAGACCTGTTGGCATCAGAAGACCGATTTGATCGCGAGCGTAAATTGATCGCAACGGGATTCCTGATGTTGGGACCGACCAATTATGAGATGCAGGATAAGGACATCCTTGAGATGGATGTCGTTGATGAACAGTTGGATACGATGGGCAANGCCATGCTGGGCATGACCATTGGATGTGCACGATGCCACGACCACAAGTTCGATCCGATTCCTACACGAGACTACTACGCGCTGGCTGGGATTTTAAAGAGTACGCATTCGATGGAGCATTCGAATGTATCTACTTGGAACACTGTTGAACTGCCCCTTTCGGCGGGGGAGGAAGCTGNTCTTCTCGCCAGCACCGAAAAGTTGCAAGCGGTTGAAAAACAGCTTGCCGATGCTACGCGTGNCTTGAACAAACTCACTGGAAAGAACGCCAANCAACCGAAGTCAGTCGATCCAAGTATGTTGAGCGGTTTGGTTGTGGATAGCATTGATGCAGAATTAGTTGGTAACTGGAAATCCTCGACCAGCGTTGCGCACTATGTGGGGAGGGATTATATTCATGATGAACAGAAGGACAAAGGTGCGAAGTCTCTTCTGTATCGCCCCAGGCTTGCGAAGAAAGGGCGGTATGAGGTTTTTGCGTCGTACTCTGCCGGTTCCAATCGAGCCACAAAAGTCCCGTATCGGATCAAGCATCGGGACGGTGAAACTGTTGTGGAGATCAACCAAAGAAAACGGCCACCAGTTGACGCATTGATGCGGTCCTTAGGGGTTTTTGAGTTTGATAACAAGTTGGACTCGAGTGTTCTGCTCTCTACAGAAGGTACAGACGATGGTGTCGTGATTGCAGACGCAATCATTTGGTTACCGATTTTGGATGCAGAAGTTGATGCAATCGCGCAGCAAGAAAAAGANTCACCTGACGCCGCCAGTGAAGCGGCGGTAGAGGCTCGTAAGAAAAAAACCGCAGCTGCGAAATCGAAGGTTGACCGCCTCAAAAAAGAAGTGAAGGCGATTAAAGCTTCAATGCCAAAGCGGCAAGTCGCGATGGCTCCACGTGAGGGTGAATCACCGGCTGACATTCATGTCGCGATTCGCGGAATGACGCATCAAAAAGGCGACATCGTACCGCGTGGTGTGTTGCAAGTGGCGGCGTGGGATGGCTTGCCCGCTGTTGGTAAAGAGGTAAGCGGTCGTTCTGAGTTGGCTGAGTGGGTCGCCAATGAAAGGAATCCACTAACCGCTCGAGTGATTGCGAATCGTGTTTGGTACTGGACCATGGGGCGGGGAATTGTGCCCAGTGTTGATAACTTTGGCAGTACAGGAGACTTGCCAACGCATCCTGAANTNCTTGATTATCTTGCTTTTTCTTTGGTGNAAAANGGCTGGTCCATCAAGAAACTCGTGCGGCAGATTGTTAGTTCAAGAGCTTATCAATTGAGTGCTCGCGTTACCCAGCAGGAACTGGCATTGGATGCCGAGAATCAGTTTTATGGCCGCCGGACGGTAAAGCGTCTTCGGGCTGAGGACATTCGCGATTCGATTCTGATGGCGTCCGGAAATCTTGATCTGANCATGGGNGGATCGACGATCAAGAAGGGGACNTCAAGTGAGTATGGATACAANTTTGANGGGCGTCGCCGNAGTGTCTACGTTCCGGTNTTTCGGAATAGGCTTCCCGAGATGTTCGAGGTTTTTGACTTTGCTGATCCAAACATCCAAGGTGGTTTGCGGGCAGCTAGTAATGTGGCTTCGCAGGCTCTGCTCATGATGAATCAGCCCTTTGTAATGGAACAAGCGGAAGACGCAGCAAAGCGACTTGTCGCCGAACACTCGGGGGAACCGCATGAAATGTTAAGTCGAGCTTATCGAGAAGTGTTGGGGCGTGATCCGCTCGAACAGGAGCGAGAGGTGATGATGGATTTGGTGGCAATGAATGATCAGCCTGGNACGCCGCCTCAGTGGGCGATGGTTTATCGATTGCTGTTTCAGTGTATTGATTTTCGGTATCTGAATTGACAGATTAAATTGGGTGAGTGGATGAAATCGAATCGACGAGATCTTCTGAAGTCAACTGCCTGTGGTTTCGGTTATTTGGCGGCGGCGTCAATGGCCCAACGTGAGGCTAGTGCGGGTATTAATAATCCACTTGCAGCCAAGCCGGGCCATTTTCCGGCACGCGCGAAGCGTGTGATTTTTGTGTTCATGCAAGGTGGCCCTAGCCATGTTGATACCTTTGACTACAAGCCACTGCTGGAAAAACATGACGGTGAGGAGCGAACGTTCGATGATGCCCGCGTTCTCGCCAAGACCAAGACGATTACGAAACATCGTGTGTTCAAGTCTCCATGGAAGTTCAAGCAGTACGGTGAATGTGGTCAGCACGTATCTGAGCTTTTTCCAAATATAGCGCAGCACGTCGATGATCTTTGCTTCCTTAAAGGCATGCACACTGATGGTGTTGCGCATGGTCCAGCTACGTTGTTTTTGCATACAGGATCAATCAACTTTGTCAGACCATCTGTCGGTTCCTGGGTGCAGTACGGGCTCGGTAGCGAAAGTGAGAACCTGCCCGGTTTTGTGACTTTGCAACCTGCGATGGGTAACGGTGGGCCACGTAATTTCGGTAATGCTTTTTTGCCCGCTGTTTATCAGGGAACGCCCGTTGGGCGCGCAGGGGTATCTGCAACCGAGGCAAAAATACGAAATTTGACCAATCCGAGGTTGGAGTCAGATGAGCAAAAGAGGCAATTTGAGGCGTTGCGAAAAATCAATGCGATCCAAAAGAATTNGCACGTCGGTGATNCAGAAATGGATGCCATGATCAACTCGTATGAGTTGGCTTGGCGNATGCAGAGGTCGGTGCCCGATATNCTNGATCTTTCCNCTGAGTCTGAGCATGTGCAGAAANTGTACGGAATNGGNGANAANGANACNGATGACTTTGGTCGNCAGTGCNTGATGGCGCGGCGANTNTCNGAAGCGGGGGTANGNTANATCCAGGTCAATTATGGNGATAACACCAANAACCCNCGGTGGGATCAGCATTCAAACCTCGAGAAGCATGCAGATCATGCGATGAGAGTNGATAAACCGATCGCNGGGTTGTTNGCTGANTTGAAGCAGCGAGGACTTTTGGAAGATACNTTGGTTTGGTGGGGAGGTGAGTTNGGAAGAACGCCCTATGCTCAGGCNAATGGTACNGGTCGCGATCACAACCCNTANGGGTTCACCTCCTTTGTCGCCGGTGGTGGTGTAAAAGCTGGTTTCTCCTATGGGGAAACTGATGAGTTCGGTCATCATGCAGTGCAAGACAAGATTCATATGCACGATTGGCATGCTACCTTGCTTCATCTGTTAGGACTCGATCATGAGAAACTGACATTCAGATACAGTGGGCGTGAGTTTCGACTCACTGATGTACATGGCGAAGTCATCACTGATATTTTTGCCTGAGCAAGGTGTCGACGCGGGCAACGAGATCAGGTCGCGGCGGGATGGAAGCCATCAGGCTTGACTGCGGGGAACGGTTTGCTCGTTCGTGTCTGTTGCGAACACTTTGGGAAACATTGATGAGAGCAATACTACTGTCTGTTGGTGCTGCTTTGTTGTTCGCTTGGTCCACCATTGGTGCTGGCATTCGTTGCCTCGCTGAGGCTCAGGAATCGGGAAGTCCGCCGGTGCTGCTGCAGATGATTCGTGATGATGCTGTGCATGAAGAGTTGAAGCTCAGCGAGCAGCAGAAAAGCAGGATTCTGTCTGCTCTACGAGGCGTCGATGGCCCTTGGTTTCGTAGTCGTAATTTGGAGTTGCGAACGCGGGAAGCTGAGATCAGGAAGCTCCGTGGGCAGTTAGATGCGAAATTGCAGGCCATTCTAAATGTTTCCCAGCAAAAACGGTTGCTTCAGTTGCAGTACCAAGCTTTAGGGACTCGCATGCTGTTGCGCGAAGATGTTGCGACAAGTCTCGAGCTCTCGAAGCAACAGCGTGAGACACTGGCTGCAGCTTTTCAAGCAACTGACAATGTGAGCAGTCAATCGTCCGAAGAAGATGGTGGTGCTAAGCAACGCAAGCAGTTGAAACAGCAGGAACTTGCCGCAGTAGAGGACGAGCTGACAGATACTCAAGAACGTCGGTTAGGTGTGTTGACCGGAGCACCGTTTGATTTTTCTGTGGTACGGCGCACTTACCCACTGGCGCCGGAATTATCACTCGATGGTGCCCGCTGGATTCAGGGTGAATCGATGGAGTTGGCTGACTTGCAGGGAAAGGTGGTTGCAATCCACTTTTACGCGTTCCAGTGCATCAATTGCCAACGAAACCTTCCGATTTACACGGCTTGGAGCAAGGACTACGAGGATCGAGGGTTGGTCGTCATTGGAATTCAAACTCCGGAGACAGTAGCGGAACGCGACGCCGAGAAGGTGGCAACTGCCGCCAATCGCGAAGGAATCGAGTATCCATTGTTGTTGGATCTCAAGTCATCCAATTGGAAGAACTGGAGCAAGCCATGTGGCCAACCCTCTATCTGGTTGACCGGAAAGGTTTTCTTCGACGCTGGTGGCAGGGCGAACTGAATTGGAAAGGTGGCAATGGAGAACAGCAAATGCGTGCAACGATTGAGCAATTGTTGGCAGAGCAGGATTGATATCCACCGGGTATTGTCTGTGACCAATGTTGGTTGGCTAGCAGTTGCACTAGGTCCGAAGCAGCGTCAGTGCTCCGCGTTCCTGGGTGAGGGGGAGATCGATCAGCTTTCGCCGAAGCATCGCCAGCGGGCTGCGATCTTCAAGTTGCATTGCTGTGCGTATGTGCCCACCGAGTGTCATTTGGTCTGCTCCCGCAGTGGCAAAACCTTTGGAATAAGCCAGCAGGGTTTCTCCCTCTAGCATGTGGAATTCATGATTTGCCGCATTGCTGTCCATGCTGGTGTTGAGCGGGGCACTGAGACTGCTAATCAGTGGTCGGTATCCATAGCGACTGCTGATCAAAGCGCTGATCGATCCAGCAGACGAGACGATGCCATCACCAGTTTCAGGATCGAGGTGGGCGTAGGTCATCGAGACGAGTTGCTCGCCAGTGTTGGTTTGCCAAAGAGTGTCACTGACTCGTTGAATCAGTTGAGCCGGGGTGTGACGGTATCCGGAGTGGGCAGCGAGAGCAGCGCGGGCGACCGCGGCGTGCATCGCCCCTGTCGCAGTCGGGTCGGTTGCTTCGGCGATGGCGAGCATCAGTGTCCCATCGGGAAGCACATCCCAGTGATGCCAGCCTGTCGCCCATGATTCAGATGATTCAATCATCCCATCAACTCGCCAACCTTCAGCGAGGGCTGAACCGACGGGCAAGGATTCGTATTGCCATTGTGCGATTTCCTGAATCGCCTGGTGCGGTTGGGGGTTATCAAAAATTTCTGCCTGCGGAGCCTGTCTGAGTAGGAGTGACAGATTTGTAGCCACAAGACGCGCGATTGCTGATTCTGTACTGCCAAATTCAGTTGTGGTTTCGCGGAATAGCCAAAGCGTACCAATGGGAATGTCATCCACCTTGATCGCGACACATATTCCTGCCGCAAACGGTTCGGGGCTGTTCCACGTATCAATCGATCCTGCTGTCATGTTATCTATGGTGACGACATCCTGAACCATCGCTTCCAAGTCACCGCGACTGCCACGAAGTTCTCGTGGGGGATTTTCTAATCGCTCAATTGGCAGTCCAACGACTGACCTTGCTTTGAGGTAACGCGTGTCTTCGTCCAGCATGTACAACGCCGCAGCATCGCATTTGCAAGCTTCCATCGCATCTGCGAGTGATTGCTCAATCTGGTCAGCTGAAACCTTGCCATCATGTTCAACGCCAATCATTGCCGCAGATGAAGCCAGTTCCGCTTCGCGTTGGCGGAGGCATTCCCGCGTCCGTAACACTTGCTCGGTCAAGTTAGATGCTGCTGTGGCGAGCCGTGTTGCCGCGATGCGTCCAACGACTGGTGTGAATTCGTCACTATGATCCTGAGGCGTTTCGCTTGTCACAGCAGGTAGCAGTTCAAGCACATTGTTTTTACGAGATGCTCGGGAGTCAATTCTCCAGCCAGTGGCGTCTGAATAGGAGTTCCAGAAACTGGTGATCAGGTTTTGCGATTGCTCACGGTTGGTCGAGTCTTGGCGATCGATGCCGCGGTGGATGCGCAGATAGTTGGGGATAGTCTTCGTCACGTATTCGCCTAATGCGGATGTCAGCTTTCAGTTAGCGGCAACCTTGCCATTAGCGATTCGAGCGTACAGTGAACGCTCTTGCTTCCCTTGTGCATGATGGACATCGACTGACATTAACGTTTGTCTGAAGCGATTGACCGTTAAAGTCAATGATGCTTGCCAACTCGATTGAATGATCGATACAACCGGATGATCGGGATAATTGGAGTATCTGGGTTTTAGCGATACGAGTCAGTATCGAGGCAGCATTGAATGCCGAGCCCAATCACTGGCGTGGTGTGTTTTGTTCGCGACCAGGAGGATCAGATAAGTGCAGCAGGCAATTGGGGTTTGACGCCAACCTGAGAAATCACCAACGCCTGCAGATTCTGCAATATGAGACTGCCGGAATGAAGAAGATGATGAGCTTGGGGGCCGTGCATCATTCACGGAATTGGGCAGGTAAAACATATTTCGGATAGGGGACCGAACTCGTTTTACCGCACGGTGTCAGCAATGCCTGGTACACACGATAGTTGATGTTTTCATTGATGAAACGCGTCGATCCATCTGCGAACGCGGCGTTGACTCCAGTGGCATGTGCTGACGATGGTCGCGCAAGATCAGTTGCACTAACGGGGTCAAGTATTCGTAGGTTGAACAGTGATTTCCTGTTCCCATCGATGCATCCATTGATTCGATGGATAGGGGCAACATCTTTGGGGCATACTGCGGCTGTTCCACCAAGTTTGTTCCATTGAGGTGCTAGTTTCAGGTTCGCAGCTTCAGTGTCTTCGTAGTGCCAAACCATGCCCTGCGTGTATTGGGCTGCAAGAGCTTTGGGCATCGTTCGATTGAATTTGATGTCTTTCTGGTGTGGGCTTTTTATGATCAGGTCCGCGCTATGGATCAAACCCGCGCGATGCCACGGCAATGCTTGGATGTTCTCTGAAAACAGAATCGTGCAATTTTTCCCATCGGTGAAATCGTCAAGCCCGATGTTGGGTGCCTCGCCAGTGTGAATGCCTGCACCCGTTTCCGGATCAAAGTTTGTGACATTGTACTTGCTGTTGCCTGCACCATTCTGGAAGTTTGATGCCAGCGCAAGCGAGCCTTGGTTAGCTGACCAAGCCAATCCGTTATTGTAGATCATGCTATTGGGGGCGTGGCGCGATTCATCAACAGGGCTGGATGGGCATGGGAAAATGCTCAGTTG
>PAUV01000016.1 GCA_002712845.1 Rhodopirellula sp.
CCCACTCTCAGTTTGGTGATTTGGACCTCTATTTGGGTTTGCCAAGGTGAGCGATGGTGTCCGGCAGCATCGTGTCCCGCTCGGCGATTACGGAGCGTCGGTGCGCGATCGACAATCCCGTTGATGATGGTGGGCTGCTCGGTCGCACACAAATATTGCAAGATGGTGCGGTTGTGATGCAGATTGCTTTGGCTGTTATGTAAGTAGCCACCAAATGGCACAAAGATCAGTACCGCGATTATCCGACGGATAGACGGGGTTGCTCGGATGAGCAGCACCAGACAGATCGAAACCGTAATCAACCAACCGTAAACGGTGACGGTTCGAATCGCGGTCGAATGCACCGGCGAGGCATAGGAGTCCAGCAGCACCCCGGCAATCGTAGCCACCGCGATCAACAACATGGGCCTTTGGTTGACCTTGGATCGCGGCGACCAAAGCGAGCAGGTGATTACCCACGAATAGAAATTTTGTGCCCCAAACAACGCGTTCATCTCTCCCCAACTCGGTTATCTTGTGGGGCATGCGGTGATGATCACCGCATCCAAGATTTCGAGCTTTTTATGACAAGGATCTTCCAAGTGAATTTACACCGTTTCCGTTGCTTGGTGTCACTTTCCGTAGTTTTCAACCTAACTTCTGGAGCTTTACTAGCTCAGGAGAATTCCAAAGATGCCAGCGCTAGCAAAATGAAGTATCCAGAAACGAAGGCGGTCGATGTTATCGATGATTATCACGGTAGGAAGGTGGCCGATCCGTATCGCTGGTTGGAAGACACCGAAAGTGAACAGACAGCGGATTGGATTGCGGCAGAAAATAAAATCACGCAACGGTATTTGCAATCAATTCCCGCGCGAAAAACAATGCAACAACGACTCAAAAAGCTTTGGAATTATGAGCGATTTGGGATGCCCAGCCATCGCGGCGAAACTTACTTTTACACTCACAACGATGGGCTGCAAAACCAAAGCGTGTATTACAAAGCCGCTTCTTTGGAGGCTCCACGGCAGGTTCTGTTGAACCCTAACACGTTGAGCGAGGATGGCACGGTTGCTTTAGCGGGTGCAGTAGCGAGCAAAGACGGGAAATTGCTTGCTTATGGATTGGCCGATGGCGGCAGTGATTGGCGGACTTGGAAGGTTCGTGATGTCGCGTCCGGGAAAGACCTCGAAGACCTGGTTCAGTGGGTCAAGTTCAGTAGCATCGCGTGGATGCCTGATGGGAGTGGTTTCTTTTACGGAAGATATTCAGAACCACAGGAAGGGCAAGAACTAACAGGGACCAACGAAAACCAGCGGATGTATTTTCACAGGATCGGCGATCCACAAAGCAAAGATCAGCTGATTTTAGAACGACCAGATCATCCAAAATGGGGCTTTTCGCCTGCTGTGACCGACGATGGACGATATCTGATCATTCAGAATTGGAAAGGCAGCGAACCAAAGTCACAGATCTTCATCAAGGATTTGCAGCAGTCGGATTCTGATGTGAAACCGTTGATCACTGGCTTTGATGCCGAATATGAGTGGATCGCNTCCGATGGGGACATGTTATTTTTCATGACTGATCATGAAGCACCTAAACGGCGNTTGATCGCGGTATCAGCGAAACAGTCCNAGCGGAGTGCGTGGCGAGAAATAATTCCCCAAACTGACGATGTTTTGGAGGGAGCGAATTTATTTGGGTCAGTGTTTTATGCCAGNTGGCTGAAAGATGCTCGTGGCAAGGTGACCCGACATGATATGGATGGTGTGCTGCTGAGTGAAATTGAATTACCCGGGGTTGGTACGGTCAGTGGATTTGGAGGCAAACGCGATGCGAAAGAAACCTTCTTTTCCTTCACTAACTATGTCACCCCCGCGTCGATCTACCGTGTGAGTTTGCCAGACGGAAAAATCACTTTGTGGCGGCAGCCTGAAGTTGATTTTAATGTGGACGAGTTTGTGACTGAGCAACTGTTCTGCAAAAGCAAGGATGGTACGACGGTACCAATCATTGTGACTCGCCGAAAAGATTCAAAACTAGATGCGTCCAATCGCACTTTGTTGTATGGATATGGTGGATTCAATATTTCCATCACACCCTCGTTTTCGCCGGCCACTGTCGGCTGGGTTGAAAGTGGAGGTGTTTATGCTGTCGCCAATTTACGTGGTGGTGGCGAGTACGGTCGCCAATGGCACGAAGATGGAATGCGACTCAAGAAGCAGAATGTGTTCAATGATTGCATCGCTTCAGCCGAACACCTTGTCAAGCAAGGCTATACCCAGCCAAGTCGACTGGCATTGCAAGGTCGCAGTAATGGTGGATTGTTGGTGGGGGCGGTAATGACTCAACGCCCCGATTTGTTTGGTGCGTGTCTGCCCGCTGTAGGGGTCATGGATATGTTACGATATCACAAATTTACTATCGGCTGGGCATGGGCCACTGANTACGGAAGCAGTGATGAAGAGGATCAGATCGACAACCTGCTGTCCTATTCACCACTACATAATTTGAAAGGTGGCACGTGTTATCCGGCCACGTTAGTAACCACAGCCGAACGGGATGATCGAGTCGTTCCAGGCCACAGTTTTAAATTTGCTGCTGCATTGCAGGCAGCNCAAGGGTGTGATCGACCCACCTTGATNAGAATCGAAACCCGAGCTGGTCACGGAGCGGGGACACCCATCAGCAAACGAATTGATGAGTATGCAGACTTGTGGGCTTTTCTGATAGCGAATTTGAACTAGTTATCGGCTGCGGCGATCGTGCCACAGCTTGACGGCTGTTCAAGAGTCTCCATGCTGAGAGCGAAACAGCTGTTTTGCTCACAGCAAAGCAAACGCCGACGATCATTCGCTTGTTTCGTCGATTTTAAATATGGGAAACAGCTCCGGCTTGGTTCCCTGTATCTTATTATTTATTTTTTGCCACTCTCGGTTGAGCCTTCCATAATATGCTGCTGCAAGAACCTGCTCAGTCGCCTTACGATTTGCGATTCAATCTGTTTGATATTCCGATTCGCGTGTCGTGGACGTTCTGGATCGCTGCTTTCGTTTTTGGATACAGTCTGTCGCAAAAGCTGGATGTTAGTCTGGGTGCTAACAGCATCGGATTGCTGCAAACCTTGCTGGTCTGGTCAGCTTGTTTATTCGTGTCCATCGTCATCCATGAGTTGGGTCACTCGCTCGCATTTCGTCGTTATGGAATCGAATCGTCGATTGTTCTTTATCACTTCGGTGGAATGGCGATTCCAGGAAGGTCGCGGACAACAGACCACTCGTTTGGTGGGCTGACTCCCCAACAAAACATCTGGATTTCTCTTGCGGGGCCGTTAGCACAGCTTGGATCTGGCGTGTTGGTTGTGATTGCCGTGAAATTGGCCGGCTATCAGCTGTTAGTGTTCGATATGATGCCTTGGTTTCTCGACGTCGTCCCATCTTTCGTCGAAGGCAACCCAATCGACAGCCCAGGACTGTTTGTGCTTGTCACTTTGTACATCTTCCCAAGTATTTTATGGGCTTTGTTGAACCTGTTACCGGTGATGCCTTTGGATGGTGGTCAAGTGATGAGATCAGTTGTGCAATTGAGCGGCGGTAACATCATTCAAGCACTTTGGGTCAGTGTGATTGTTGCAGGCGTGGTTGGTTTTTATGGCTTCACAAAAGGTCAAACGTATTTCGGGATACTTTTTTTGATGCTTGGTTGGACAAATTTTCAAGCGATTCAACAAAGCAATCGAATGGGTTATTGAATTGTGTTTGAAATGCGCGTTGTTCGCTTTTCTGTCGTTACTTACGTCTGTTTTGCTCGTTCGTGTGCGCAGCAAAGCGCACAATTAAATGGAAAGAGAGCTTTCACGTAACAATTTTTTTTTGGCACGCAACCACTTTTTTTAAAAAAACATGTTGCGGAATTTGTAGAAGCGCGTAAAGTTACGCCCAGTTTTAAACGGTTGGAAGGATGAGCCGGAACGATGTTGGACATCAAGGCTCAGAGATTCAACCACACATGACGGTTGGTGAGCCGTGGCCGGTGACTTCTAAAGCTTTGCTTTAAAAGTCTCGAGGACTCGCCAACGTTTCCTTTCTCAGCGGAGGAAGAACGTGGCCAAGAAGCAAGCAAAGAAGAAAGCAGCTACTAAGAAGAAGGCTACTAAGAAGAAGGCTGCAAAGCGTTCGACTAAGAAAAAAGCCGCCAAGAAGAAAGTTGCAAAGAAGAAGGCAACTAAGAAAAAAGCTGCTAAAAAAGCAACTAAGAAGAAAGCTACTAAGAAAAAAGCTACTAAGAAAAAGGCGACTAAGAAGAAAGCCGCCAAGAAAAAAGCAACCAAGAAGAAGGCTACTAAAAAGCGTTCTACAAAGAAAAAAGCCGCTAAAAAGCGTCGCTAGGTTGCATTACAGTTCAGTTTCGACTGAACCGTTACAAACAAAAAAAGCTGTGTCAGAGCTCTGCTCCGATGCGGCTTTTTTCATGCGCCTAGCCAAAAATCTGCTTATCCCAAGCCAATTTAATTCGTAGCCAGATTCCCATCCCATCGCCGATAACGCTGCCACTTGGGATCGAACGGTAGGCTAATTCGAAACAATTGGCGAGAATCAGAAGTGAGCCGACGAGGGTGATACGTCAGAACCCAGCGATAGATAAGATTGCAAGAGAGGCGGAACGACAACGCACTTGAGTTTTTAGAGCATTAATAGCTAGCAATCCATGCAGTGCCAGAAGCCTTGCCAAAGCGAATCGCAATGTGAATCACTCAATCACAATGATTCACTGGGGCGTTCGTGATCGAAACACTGCATGTCTCAGCTAGGCGTTCATTGCATGATCGACTCCTTGGTCTACCGTTTGCTAGCAATTAGATGATGTTCTCATGGTAGGGATGGGCAATCGCCCACCGAAGTTAAACATACAGAGAGTCAGACGCGTGATGGAAACATGATCTTTGGCTGATCAGAGGGTAGGTAAACTCACTTTGGTGGGCTGATTGGCAGCCCGCATGGCTAGTTCACGTACCACTGCTTTGCAAATTGCATCAAAGGGTGCTCGCGATGCATCATTCGACTGAATCACCTCTGCCAGTTTGCCCTCATCGCCAGCGGTTCGAAGTGTGATATCGATCGGTAGTCCGCCGAGGAAAGGAACGTTGAGTTCTTCTGCTTTCTGTCGAGCTCCACCTTTGCCAAAAATATCATACGTCTTCCCGCAGTCAGGGCATTGAAAGCCGCTCATGTTTTCTACCATTCCGAGGATTGGAATTTCAACTTTACGAAACATGCTGACGGCCTTGATTGCATCAAGCAGAGCGACTTCCTGTGGCGTGCACACGATGACGGCACCTGCCAGCGGAAGTGCTTGTGACAGGGTCAGTGCCACGTCACCGGTGCCTGGTGGCATATCAATGATCAGGTAGTCGAGATCACCCCAATCGGTATCACCGAGAAATTGGTTGATGGATCCATGCAGCATTGGACCTCTCCAGATGACGGCTTGATCGGGTTCGACAAGGAATCCCATCGACATCACGGGAAGATCGCCATCGAGTTTGATTGGATCAATTCGTTTTTGTGCTGTAATCGCAGGGCGACCACTCAACCCGAGCAATTGTGGGATACTTGGGCCATAAACATCGGCATCCATTAGGCCCACTTTGGCCCCGTATCGCCGCAGAGTGAGTGCCAGGGAGGCTGCGACTGTACTTTTTCCGACGCCTCCTTTGCCGCTGCCCACTGCGATGACGCTTTTCGCTTTCAACGCGATTTGACCGACCCGAGCGGGTGGTCGCGGATGGTCAACGTAGGTGATCGTGACCTTGCTTCCCGGTGCTGCTGCGACGATTTTCGATTCCAAAGCGTCAGATAGTTCATCAGCCATCGGTGCACTGTGGCTTGTCAATCCTATCGTGAGGGCTGCGCTGTCTTGATCGACAACGATCTCTTTGATTTGACCCATGGAATCCAACCCTCGCCCTGTTTCCGGGTCGGGGTGATCGGAAATAGCCTTCCGGACGGTTTCGGGGGATAAGTTGCTCATGTTGGGTCTCGTAACGCTATTGGAGGACTTCGATTTTTGGGTTCGCGATGTTGCAGGAAGTCGTATTTACCGAAAAAAACACTCTGCTCGCCGAGAACCGACCAAAAGAGGGTTGTATTCTTAGAACACGATTACGACCAACGCGCTATCGCACCCGAAACTTCATTGCGAATTCTGGGTCGCCTGACCAGACGACCGCATCCCCCTAGTCTATGAACTGGGTCCACCTTGCGAAGTGGAGGTGAATCATGCGGGTCAAACGTGGCAACTCTTCAGGATGCTGGACCATTGCAGCGACTGCAAAAGGGGTCAGGCACGACTGCTCACGATGTGATAGATGGTGGCAGGCGATGATTTGCAACGCCTTTGGGTTGATTGCAGCGGATCGAGCGAGTGAATCGCAATGAGCTGCCAGCGAATCCCGGCGGACTTCCCAAAGAACAACTGAGGGTTCGGAAAGGGTGAGGTTTGCGAGTATTTCATCCCGACTTGCTGCTTCGACTTTCGCAACGAGCTCTTCTGGGACCATTTCCGGTCCAAATCTGCGCACCGCAGTGAGCCATCGGCTACCCGTTTCACAGATAAGCCACGTTCGAATGACGCCTGGATCAACCAAAGACCAATTCATTCAACGACTTTCCTTAGGTGACGAAGTACCGGGGGAATGATCATCAAGGCGTCGAATCAAGCGTGCTCTGCTGATACCGAGTCGCCGTGCGGCTTCTGCTCGGTTGCCGTCGACCGACTCGAGAGTTTCGTTGATTAGTCTCAGTTCATACCGCTGAATTGCATCATCAAGGGAAATTTTTGGGTGTTTGGCACGCTTTGAGATGGAACCGGGCTGGTACGAACGAATCGCCAGAGGTAGGTGCTCGCAGGCAATCACGCTTCCCGTAGCGGTTCGGGTCGAATGTCGAATAGCATCCTCCAGTTCCTTGTAGTTGTGCGGCCATGGGTAAATCACCAGTGCATCGAGCGCGGCCCGATTGATCCTTTCAGCGGGACCTTCCCCAGCAGCGTGTCGGGTGTCGAGCATCGCAGTGGCAATCAGTGGTATGTCTTCTACTCGCAGCGCGAGTGGTGGGTTGACGATTGTCAGCGAGCTGATGACGTCAATCAGCGGTGAGCACAGCCCACTGGTGCGGTCATCTTCGAATGACAGGCTTTTGCTGATCACGTCATCCGTGGGTGCGTTCAGTTCAATCAGTTGGGCTCCACANCTCGCCAGCAGCCTCAAACGGCCNGANAATGTGTCCAGAAGACCTGCTAACCGCTGTTGCGCTTCGAATGGCATTTCATCTAAGCCTCGCACCAAAGCGGTGACACGGGCGTCTTTGTTCTCTGCAAGTTGATGACGAGCGGGCATCAACGTTGCATCGAGCAGGTCCGAATCCATCAGTGGTCCGTCAACGTTGATCAGATTTTCACCNGGTGCTGACAGCTCGTGGATGCGCATCAATATGGATTCACCACCGGAACCAGTTGGTCCAAACAGACCGACATCTGTTCGGGTAGACGCCGCAACCTGAATGCGACGCCTCAGCCGGACAGCTTGCTTCGAAGTGCCAGCGGTGATATTGATCGCGGTTACGGCGTGCCGTCGTCGCCATGAATCGAGCTGTTGCCGTAGTGCAACAGCGTCTTTCAGCTCGGGGTCGGGTAGACGATCATCAAAATCACCCGCAATCGCCAGAACGAGAGCCGTCTTTCCATTCCCCACCTTGCTGAATCGCACCTCGCGGGCTTCGGGACGTTGACGATCCAAGCTTGGCGGGGTGATTTTCATCGACGCAGTACCGCGGCGCATCAACTCGGCCGGTGCAGCCAGCGCAGCGGCAATCAAATCCAATTTCCCGTTCGAGATTGGTGCACCCGCAAGACAGCGTCGGTCCAACAGAAGTGCACTGTCGAATCCGAGCCATTGATTGCATCCTGGGGATAAATAAATCAGCCTCCCGCCTGGGCTGATTGCCCAGACCGACGCTTTCGATTTATCCAACTGCCGCGCAAGCGGCCGAATCCCGGTTCCAGATACCATCAGTTCCGCCAACCAACTCGTTTGAAGTGATGAACAGCGAATACCCGACTGGCAAATTTACCAGTGGCAGCAGCGTGGACTCATCAGCCGATTGCGATGACGCGTGATCGTGTCTAAAAGACATCCAAGATGAAGTGGTGCCCCGAATGGAATCGGCGGTGGCTCGGGTAATAGTTGTGCCACTTTTTGTTGTAGACAGGAATCCGCATTTCTGGCGGATACCTGTGGTACAGGCTATCGCTGCTGCGGAAGTACTCCTGCCCCCAGAAATTCTGGGGGTAGTAGACGTACGGNTAGTGATAGAACCGATTCCAGTCGCGGAAATCGGACTGTCCACCCCANGCGCGGCCATAGGCCCGCTGGTCAGCCGAAGCATTGTCGGACAGAGCGACGTAACTGCAAGACAGTACGGCGGCGATCAATAGATGACGAAGCATCACTGCGTCCCCCCTCGAGACGTACGAAATCGCCACGCTGCGGCGAATATCGCGGGAATATTTTGGCTAATTCCGGACAATTGGCTGCTTTACTGAGTCATCAGCTGTCTGGCCCGGCTGTCTTGTCGTGATGATCGATATTCACAATGGTGCGAATCTATGCCTTGTTTTGGGCGTAATTCGCTTGCGAACTCGGTAACACAACCCGACGTACCGTCACTATCGGCACGTTGGGTAGCATCGGTTGAGTCGTTCAGGGGCGGATTATGCCGGGAAAACTCTGCGGAAGCGGTCCACACGTCCGTTGAACGACTTCTCATGAACCATCTTTGCCACCTATGATTACCTGATAGCTCCGCTGCAATCTGTAAAGGCAGCGCAGTTGATCATTGACTGATAATCGTATGAGACTTGATGCTACAAGGCAGCGAAGGCCTGCATCCAATCCCTTGCACCGTGGTATATCGAATGTTCGTATCGCAATCCTCGATCCGACCTCTACTGACCGTCTTATTGCTGACTGTTGGCAGTTTCTCGGGGTCCATCGCAGAAGCATGTCCATTCTGCAACGCTGTGTCGCAGACTCTGCGGCAGGAAATGGGTTCCATGGATGCCGTTGTCATCGCGACGTCGCTTCAAGACGACACCACTCGAAATAAAGAAACTGGCGAGGTGCTGATGAAGGTGGAGGTCGTTCTGAAAGGAACGGACCTCATCAAAGTTGGCCAGGAAGTTAAAGCAATCTATTACGGCGAAGTGAGTATCGGCCGTCGATTCATGCTCTCGGGTGTTGATCCACCAGACCTCCAATGGTCCTGCTTGCCCGTCAGTAAAAGAGCAGAAAAGTACATCGGCAACATTACGAAATTGCCAGATGATTCGCTGGAGCGACTACGTTTCTATCACAAGTTCCTGCAAGACGAAGAATCGATGTTGGCACGCGATGCCTACGACGAGTTTGCAGTGGCTCCCTATGATGCTGTTAAAAAACTGGGTCCTGAGATGGATCGTAAGCAGTTGCTTGAATGGATCGGCGATCCCGAAATGGCAACCGATCGAAAACGGTTGTACTTGACCATGCTGGGCGTTTGTGGCGATGAGAAAAATTTACCGTTCCTTGAGAAAATGCTTCGCAGCACTCAGAAGAGTACCCGTGGTGGGCTCGATGCGTTGATCGCCTGCTATCTCACGTTGGCTGGTGAAAAGGGTTTGCCGCTGGTGGATGAATTGTTCCTAGCCAACAAGAAGGCACCCTATGCCGACACGTATGCGGCAATCATGGCGGTGCGTTTCCATGGAACCGAGGGTGATGTGCTTCCGCGCAGTGCCTTGGTCGAATCACTGCATCACGTGTTGGATCGCAAGGATCTGGCCGACTTGGTGATCCCTGATCTCGCACGATGGAGTGATTGGAGCCAAATCGATCGATTGGTGGATTTATTTGTCAAAGCAGACCCGGATAACAATTGGGTACGTGTACCCGTGGTTAACTACCTTCGTGCTTGCCCGCTGCCAGCAGCCAAGAAGGCGTTGGAAAAACTGGAAGTAATTGATCCCGAAAGTGTCCGCCGTGCTAATACTTTTTTCTCAATCCCAGTCCCCAGTCGCGAAACTGGTAACTCTGATTCCAGTTCATCTGTGGATCGAGAAACCGAGGGTAAACTCTCAGGAGGTGCCGCGTTCTCGGATCCTGATGAAAATGAACTTGGGATGGATGAACGGTCGGTATTTGCTCAACCAGGTCAGGCAACAGCTGCCCTATCAGCGGGAACTCTGCCCCCAGCAACTCTAAGCTCCACTACGCTGACTCCGAACCCTACTTTGCAACAGGGAATGAACCCTTGGCGGTTGGGCTACGTACTTGGACTCGCATTGGCGACCATTATGATCGTTCAGTTCTTGCTGCTTTCGGGCGGAACACAGCCTGCCAAGGGATGAGCGATCCTGATGGAGTCGCCAAAATGTCGAAGATCATCTTGGTGAAATGGAAAAATGTCAGCTGATATAGAGATAAGCTCCACTTCTAGCGAGCAGGAATTTCCCTACCGTGCTCTGAGTACAACCGCGATTGCTTCGGTTATCTTTGCCGTGGTTGCATTGCTGGGTTTGTTTTTCTGGGCCTTTTTGGGCTTGGCTTTCGTGGGCATGATTCTGGGCTTTGTCGGATTCTCGAAGATCAAACGGTTCCCGCAGGAATTCGCGGGTCATTCTTTGGCGATGACTGGAATCGTGTTGAATATTCTGGTCATTTTGGGTGGTGTCAGCCTGCATAGCTATGTTTACCTGACCGAGGTACCCGATGGCTACACTCGCGTCCACTTCTGGGAGCTGCAGCAGCCCTCCAATTCACCAGGTGATCAACCGAGTTCCAAAGCAATTGAGATCAACGGTAATGACATTTTTTTGAAGGGCTACATTCATCCCTCCTCAGGAAGCGGTTTGCTGAAACGATTTATCCTTGTTCCTGATTTGGGGACTTGTTGCTTCGGAGGTCAACCGAAAAGTAGCGATATGATCGAAGTCAGGTTATTGAATGGTCAAACGACGAAAGCCGGTCTGACGAAGAAAAAACTGGCCGGCACTTTCACCCTTAATCGTGGGCCGCAGAAAGTGACTGACTTTGATAACACCGTGTTCTATCAAATGAAAGTCGATCAAATCCGCTGAGTCGGAGTGGCGTTCATTTTGATGTGTGCGCTGCCTCCTGCCTGTGCGTATACTGGGGGAGTAAGGCGAGGGCGTAGCTTTCGCTGCAGCAACAGGTCCCTTTCGAGCCAACACATGAGACTTTTGCGTTTCGCGTTGATCGTGCACTCCATTCTGCTGGTCGGAGTTTCACAAGCGGCAAGTCCGCCACTGACGAATCCCCAGCAAGAAGAGAAGACGAGCAGCCCGAAAACCAGTGGCTCTGGCGAGGTTGCTGCCAAGCCGCAGACTGATGGTGTTGCCCAAGCTAACAGCGAAAAACCTGTCTCGAAAACCAAAGTTGAAGTGCGCAAGAGCAGTGACTCAGCGCGAGCCAAAGGTGATATCAATTTTGATGACTTGAGCTTCAAGATTGAAAAGGACGCCAAATTCAAACCAACGTTGTTGACGGACGATATCAAGAAGCTCGATGGCGTGAAGGTCAAATTGCGGGGTTACATCCTGCCCAGTACCTTGTTCAAGGAAACCAATATCGATCAGTTCGTGCTGGTCAGGGACAATCAGGAATGTTGTTTTGGCCCCGGTGCAGCTCTCTTCGATTGTGTGATTGTCGAAATGGTACCTGGTAAGACAACGGACTTTGTGACGCGACCAGTCACTGTCGAAGGCAAATTCAAGATTGATACTGAAAAGTACAAGTATCCCAACGGAGTTGGTCCACGAGGTGCAAGCCACTTCGCAATCTTCAAGATTGATGGCGTGAAAGTGAAGTAGATCGAGGTTTCAAATTTTTTGAATCTGGTGTTTTCATGCACCAGGCGACCAACCTGGTCTCGGCTGAAGATGAATTTCCGGATCTTCATCACCTTGTAGAGTCTGGATCTGACGTGACACTTCATCGACTTGTTCTGCCGTGGTCAAAGGCATCAACTTGACGCGAAATGATGTCGTTGCTCCACCATCAAGTTCCACGGTTCGACCCTGTTTCTCTTCGAATGAGCGAATGTTGGGGTAGTTGGTGGCCGGTTCCAAACCGGTGACATAGCCATCGCTTTCAGCGGCTGTGTTTTTCCACACAATGAATCTTGGCAAGCCGTTCACATTGAAGGTAACACCCAGGCCTTTTTCGCCGTCTGCGGATCTGAGCATGGTTGTGGTCGCACTCGATTCATCTGCCCGAAGCCGTGCAAAGTAGACACGCTCCGCATAGCCTTCTTCAGGCGCACCAAATTCGTTCCATGTTTCCATTTCACTGGCTGCGAGCGCGTCTTTGGGTGCAAGTGATTCAATCGGTGCCTCGATCGTTGCACCCTCGCCAAGAATGGGTGCTCCAACATTGATGTGATACAGCAATTGAATGGACGTTGGTTTTGAGAGTTCATTGGTGACATCGTCCAGAACAGCAACTTCGGCGCTGCCTGCTTCAAAACGGATTCGGCTGCGTAAACGCAGTCGTTTGACGAACAGACGTGATTCTAGAACTTCGCCGATCACTTCGAGTCTTCCCGATGCCTCGTCGTACTCGATTGCAAGTGAATCAGCGGGCAGATTGCCTATTCGCCCATGCAGCGGGTGAATCAGGTTGCCTTCTGCGTCATGTTCTGGGGCACCGTTACTTTCAAGCCCACATCGGACGAGCAGCTCGTCAAAACCTTCTAGCCAGCCAATTCCACTGGAATCGAATACTGGAACCTGAGAGGGGTGCACGGGTCCAAAGATCGGAGATTGCCAACCAAAACGTACTCCACTGGCCTCCATTCTCCAGATCGACATGCCCCTGGTGGGTAAAATCATGACGCGAATCGCGCCGGTATCGACCTCGATTACCTCCACTTGATCAGCTGCTCCCCCAGAAAACCGTCCATGGCGGGTGCTGATTTCACCTTTGCGGGTGTCAATTTGCATTGATAGTGGAGAGTTTTGATCCCAGACAATGCTGGGAACTCGAGATCCGAGTGAACGGTGAGTCGCGGATTTGGTCGCCATGAGGTGATTGTGGGACTGGTGGTAACGCTCAATTCGGTCTTCGGGATAATCCCGAAGGTTATTTTTGCTGATTAGAAAGACACTTTCCTCGCGTTCTTGTACCCGAGGCTATCAGTCAATAAAACATCTAAGTCGAAAGCTGGCTACCGAGCAGACTTGCTGATGGTCGGCTTTTTGAAAAACATGCCTAAATTCCTGAGTGAAGTGTGTTGCCAATGAGGAAGGTTAAATTAGCTGAAGTGGACGTTTCAGAACGCTGGCACAAGTTTTTTTGTCCTGTTCGGGGACGTGCTCGAATGGGTTCACTCGTTTTACAGACTCTGGCGATGATTCGGTTTGTAAAAAATACTACCGAAGAAGTTTATATCTCTTATCTTGCCGTGACCCGGGGCGTCAGAAATGAGAATCCAGGGACGTAACCACTGGTGGGTTCAAGGTGCTTTGGCCCCCAACGCACAGTGATTTTCCGACAGCGGGATGCTAGCCGTGTCATGCATAGTGTGTGACAGATGACCATCGCTGATCTGGAACACGTTAAACTATACTTCCCGACTTCCCGGCTCAGATTTCTATTTTCGTTTTCCTTTGAACTATTTGCAGAACCACATGTCTGACCAGCAAAAAAATTACCCAAAGCTTCACAATGCAATGTGGCCAGGCCTCGTTGGAAAAGGAGATGATGAGGGTCAGGAACCGCCCATCAGTCTGGAACGAATGCTTGAGCTGACCGCCAACGCAGAAGTTGACGGCCAAAAGTTTGAAGGTGTTGACTACTTTCTTTTTCACCCACACACCGATCCAGATGCCAGTGATGATGAGCTGAAAAGAATCGCTGACCTGATTGGGAGTCATGGGCTCAAGGTAGGGTCGTTGGTGGCTCCTGTTTGGCCCGGTACGGTTGGTGATTCAGCAATGGGTGACGATGAGCAGCAGGGAAAGTTTCTGCAAGCCATTGAGAAGGCCTGTCGCATCGCAAAGGTCTTTAATGAGCATGGTATCCGTGAATACGGTGTGATCCGAATCGATTCGGCAGAGTTTGGAGTCGAGAAATGGAAAGAAGATCCAGCCGCTGGTACAGCCAGAATCGTAGAAACGTTTACCAAGGCAGCTGAAATCGCTGCCGAACATGGAGAGCGTCTAGCGTGTGAAGGTGAGATCTGTTGGGCAGGTATGCACAGTTGGAAAGACATGCTGGATCTGCTGGAAGCAGTCGGTAAACCCGAAACTCTCGGGTTCCAGGCGGATCAGGCGCACACCTATCTGTATTTGATGGGATACAACGCGCCAGAGCACGCGTTGCTGCAAGATGGCTATAGCGAAGAAGAATTCTATGCTGCCTATGAGCAGATGACCGACAAGTTGCGACCTTGGACAATCGATTTCCACGTCGCTCAGAACGATGGCACTGTCCACGGCGCAGGTTCGCACGACAAGACCGGCAAGCATTGCCAAGCCGATGACCCCAATGGCAAGCTTGATATCACTCGTACCGCTGGCTACTGGCTGAAAGATGCCTCATCCCGAGGGATCCAACATATTTGCTGGGACGGATGCATGTTCCCAAATGAGGTGCTTGAGAATCCAGAGACATGGAACCAGATCCTGAAAGCTATGGTCGATGTCCGTGATGCTCATGGCAGTACTGTCTGATCCCCTTTTAACCACTTTCTTCTCGCATCAGCCATGGTGTGAGACGCTTTCATAACGGATTTGAATCGCCAGTCAGGCTTCAAGTTTTTCCGATTTACTCGCTATCAAACAATAAGAATGAAACCACTTAACATTGGACTTATCGGCTACGGGTTCATGGGCCGGACCCACAGTAATGGCTACAAACGGGTCAATGATTTTTTCCCAGAGCTGGAGTATCGTCCCGTTTTGAAAGCTGTCTGCGGACGCAATGCAGAAAAGGTTCAAGACTTTGCTACTCAATGGCAGTACGAATCCATTGAAACGGATTGGCGAGCATTGATCGCCCGCGATGATATCGATGCCGTTGATATCTGTACGCCAAATAACTCCCACGCAGAAATAGCAATTGCCGCTGCTGAAGCGGGCAAGATGATCTTGTGTGAGAAGCCGCTTGCTTTGAATCCCGAAGAGGGAGAGAAGATGATTGCGGCTGTAGAGAAAGCGGGGGTCACCAATACGGTTTGGTACAACTATCGACGAGCACCTGCCGTCACCATGGCAAAGCAGTTGATCGACGAAGGAAGACTTGGACGGATCTTCCATTATCGAGCCAACTTCCTGCAGGACTGGACCATTTCCGATGACGTACCACAGGGTGGCGCCGCATTGTGGCGTTTAGATGTCGCTGCGGCTGGCTCCGGTGTTACCGGTGACTTGCTGGCCCACTGCATCGATACAGCCATCTGGCTCAATGGTTCCATCAAGGATGTCTCGGCCATGACGGAGACGTTTGTGAAGGAACGCATGCACACCGAAACTGGCAAAATGGAGCCTGTTGGAATTGATGATGCATGTGCGTTCCTGTGCCATTTTGAAAACGGGTCACTGGGACTCTTTGAGTCAACTCGCTATGCACGGGGACACAAGGCGCTTTATACGTTTGAAATAAATGGTGAGAATGCCTCGATCCGTTGGGATTTGCATGACCTTCATCGTCTTGAGTATTTCGATCACAGCGATGAAGGAAAACTAAGAGGTTGGCGATCCATTCATGTGACCGATCACGGTGGGGAGCACCCTTACATGGAAAAGTGGTGGGTGCCTGGACTCCAAATCGGTTACGAACATACTTTTGTCCATCACGTTGCTGACTTCTTGCAAGCTCTCCAAGCTGGAGAAGAGGCACATCCAAATTTCCGTGATGCACAAGAGACGCAGCGGGTTTGCGATGCCGTTCTCAGTAGTGCTGCGGAGCGAAATTGGAAACAGGTTTGACCTGGTTTTTCAGATTGATTTAAGGAGAAGTCCCCCGTTCTTTGAATGGGGGATTTTTTTATTCGGATTGATCCGTGGTGCTCGATTGATCGTCAGGATCACCTTGGGGATTTCGACTCAGCAGGTAACGGGTAAAGTCAAATAAACCACTGAAGCGATAGTTGGGATCTACTTAATTTTGAATCACATAAAATGCAAATTAGTACGACCGGCAACTTGCCTAGAGACAAATCAGCAGTAAGGGAAAAAATATTGCATCTCGGTACCTGAATGAGAATCAGTGTTGCCGAAATCAAAGAGATCAACAGCAGCAGAAAGCTTTTTGTATAAATCCACTTTGATGAAGTAAGATCTTGGGTGAGTCGCACCATGTGAGACCGCCTCTGGTTTAGATAGCGAAAATTGCAGGAACAAATTCAGTCATGAGTCAAAAACAACTTACCGATGCCTTAGCGGTTGTACAGCAAGAATTGGCGTCCGCTGATCATCTGGAAGCTGATGATGTTGAGAAATTGCGCGCCGTGATGCAAGATATCGAAACTGTGTTAGATGAAGGTAGCGAACAGAAAGAATCACTCAGTCAGCACGTCAGCCATTCTGCGAAGCGATTCGAGGAGTCTCATCCAGTGCTTACCGAAACATTGGGCAGCATCGCTGATATTTTGCAACAGATGGGTATCTGAGATCAGTCAGGGGTGACTCCCGTGTTCAGCCAGTAGTCCTTGCAGGCATCTTGAATCTGTTGTTTCCCGATCAAGCGACTTTCGCTGCGTTTTCCAGTCCAGCGGTCGGCGACTCCTTTGAGCTTCACACGAACTTCGCTGTCCAATCCATTTGATGAACAGATCTGATTGGCAATCGCCAGTTGATAACGAGCTTGTGGATAGATTGGGACAAAGCGACTGCTCAGGGACAAAGACTCAAGTGATAATCGCTGCCAACCGTCATTGTCTGCATCGTCTTCCAAAAAGGTGGTCAATTCTGGGGCCAGCTTACCGCTGACAGATCGGTGCAGCTCAATTTCCGCACGACTCGTGTGCGGTGAGTAAAGCGACCATGATGTCCAATGATCCCAGTAACCAGAACGCTCTAGAAATGGACAGAAGATCGCCAACAGAATCAGGAGTTTGACGAACAAAGCTGCCCCTGCACGTATCGGGCCGTGACTATTCTGGAACGTCGTGGGATCAGCATTTTTTGAGTCAGTTGCGATTGGCTGAACGTCTGGCCGTACCCAGAACAACAGATATGCCTGCGCAATCAACATTAAATTCCAAAGCAACACACCTCGACTATGGTTAAGGCCCCAAGGACCAAGCAGGATCAAAAGCGAGATGTGCATCAGAACCAGCACGATGACCGACAATCGGCGAGTTCTTGGCAGGTACAGTCCGAGTCCAGCCAGCAGCTCGACCGTGGGGAATAAAAGCGTTACGCGGGTAGCTGTGTCAGCATCAAAATCGAAAGGTAGTCCCCCCATCAATTCAGCCAACACACCTAACAGGTCCTGACCCACCGTATGTTGAAACTGAAAATCAAATTTCCCAGCCGCACTATAGACATAGACACTCGCAGCGAGAAGCATGATCCACTTGCGACCAGAAATTGAATTCATGGTGCAGAATATCAATGCGTAGAAAAAGGATTGATAGGCCCATGGTTGAAGCCGGTGTTGATCAACCAGAAAAGAGGCCAGCAATGAGCCGGCCACCATCATCCAACCGAGTTGAATCTGTTTTTCTTTGCAAGCTGCGATTGCAATGATCAAACCAACCAAAAGAGTGACGGATGGCAGAAGCAGGATATCATCCGCCATCGGAATGACGGGAGGAACAAGAGAGACACCCAATGATATTTGCGAGCTTGGTGACACAAACCACAATGGATAAGTGGAAAGGATCAGTACCAGCAGAAAGACTCCCCAGACTTTCGCAAAGATCTGAAAATCTGATTTTCCAGCTTTTGCGGAGGTCTCACTTGCTTCTTGCTTCGTCGTTGCGATGGTAGCACCTGTCGTTTTTTTGTCGTCTTGCTCCTGACAGTTTAGTCGACGAAGTCCCGGGTCCACGATGTCAGCTGTATAAAAGAGGTTCTGATTCCACGGTGCGTACCGCTGATTGGAAGAGTTCGCGGGCACCCTCTTTGGCACTGCCAATGAATCCGGCCGCTGTCTCAAGTAGATCGGGTCGTCCCATACTTCCGACAAACATGAAATCACCTGTGAAAATTCCCATGGGTGCAGTCGCTCCACCGTCGAGGTCGGTGACTAACAGGGAAATGCTTTCAGGTGTATGCCCCGGTGTGTGAATGATCTCGAGTTGAATATTCCCGATTTAAAATGCGTCAGCATCAGTGACCAGTTTGATATTTTGAAGATCACTAACATCGTATTTCTACTCGGTTGGGCCTGCGTTTGATAAGTGCAGCATTGCTCCGACGTGGTTAGCAAGTTCGCGAGAGCCAGAGACAAAGTCAGCGTGGATATGTGTTTCTGCGGCCGCCACAATTTGCAAACCTCCCGCTTGGGCAGCTTCCAGATAAGGTGTGATGTTGCGACTGGGATCAATGATCAATGCTCTTCTGACATCCAAGCATGTAGGAAGCGTGTGCTAACGATTGATCGTAAAAGTATTTTAATAACATCAGCGGGCTGCCCTTTCGTAACTTTGAACTAACGTTTCCTTCTGCCGGTTTACTCAAGCTTAGGTGCTTCTGGAACAAGTATCGAGGTCGCTGCATGAGCTTCGATTCCATGGCATCCTGATAAGCAGCATCCCCATACCGCAGGTATTGCTGACCCCGGCAAAAACTAATCCTATCCCCACAAAGATTGCCACTGCCAGAAAGTAGGGGTGGATGAGATAGGAAAGAAGAATCCCAACCAGTGTGACGGTGCCAGCAGCGATACGAACTTGTCGTTCCAGCGAAATGACCTGCTCGTTTCGCTCAATGGGCAATCCCTTTGCTTGCCATTCACGGGTTCCGCCAGTCACGTTGATGGTGTTGTCGTAACCTGCGGCTTGGAATTTTTCGCTGGCCTTGGATGAGCGTTTGCCACTTTGGCAAATCAGATAAAGAGGTTGATCTGTAAACATCTCGGTGTGCCTTGCCATGACTGCATCAGGATCAAGCTCGCTGAGTGGGACGTTTTTAGCAGGAGAGGCGTGGAGTTCTGAGAACTCAACGCGTGTTCGTACGTCAATCAGCTCAATGGGCTGTTCAGCGTGGCGATTCGCCAACTCTTGGACAGTGATTGATTGCATGGTTCTTGCTTTGGTGTCTATTGGTCGTGAGGTCGCAATATTGCGATATATGGGGATAAAAAAAGGGGAGAGAAAACCTCTCCCGGATCTCAGCTCATCCCAGGAACCGACTCTCCACACAATTCATCAATTCTTGCAGGTGTGGTTCAGCTACTTGGTAATAAACGCATCGTCCTTGCCGCTCGCTGGTGAAGAAACCACAGCGCTGCATGAGCCGTAAATGCTCGGAAGCAACGTTGTCGGGAATCCCAGCATCTTCGGCGAGCTGGCCGACTGCATATCGCCCATGCAGCAGCATTTGCACCATCCGCAAACGTACCGGGTGTGCAAGAATTCGTAAGCACTCTGCAGCTTCGTTAAACGATGCGGTGCTGCCTGCTGGCTTATCGGGCTGTGTTGTATCGGTTGCCATCACTGTCTCCCTTGGATACCCACAACATATCGTAATGTCGCGATATGTCAATTGATTGAATCTTGTCAGGATCGTTTTTTTCTGTGGGTTTGACTGCTTGAGCTGCGTAAGTCACAGCCATCTCGTTGGAACCTCAAGGATCAGTTGAGCCAGTTTTTGGTTTCCTAGTCGACTTGAACTGGTGAAACGAACCCGTCTGGTTTTAGGGCGAGTAGCGAGCAATTCACACCAGATAGCACCGTTTCGGCCGTGTTGCCTATGAGCAACCCCGCCGTCCCCGTCCGACAGAGGGTACCCATTACAAGCAGATCCGCGCTAACGTGATTTGCTACAGAGCGAATCACGGTTGCAGAATTACCCTGATGAATGTGCTTGTGACGGGTAGCGGGAGTTGAGTCAAACTTGCTGAGCAGTTCGTTGAGGGATGTTTCTACTTTGGCTTGTTTGTCAGCGACAGCAGCATTGACCTCTGCGTCACCCGCTCGCCGTCTCAACGCCTGTTCCATCCACACTTCCCACGCGGTCACGACATGCAGCTCCGCATTTTCCATCTCTGCCAATGCGGTGCTAATTTCAATCATTTTTTGATTTAAATTGCGATGAGCATCATCGGAAGCATCGAGATCGAGAGCAGTCAAAATTCTGTCAAACTCACCATTTACATCAGGCTTCAACAACCACAGAGGGCAGGGGCATATTCTTAGCAGGGAGCGAGCGATTCCGCCAAACAGTTTCCCCACGGTCTGTCCATTGACGGACTTGATTACCAAATCGTGCCCATCACGAATTACCTTCTTAACGATTTCGGTCGCTGGATCGCCTTGACCCACTGCGACGTAGATCTGGACTCCTGCATCCTTGTGTGAGTCGGCAATCTCCTGCAATTTTTCATGATGGTCTTTTACAACCAATTCCTGCAGTTCTTCGCTGCTGGCCACGTTGGTAAACAGGCCCAAGGCATGTGGAATTGGTTTCACAACATCCATGATTGTTAACGTCGCTTGATTCTCGATCGCAAGCTTGAGTGCTCTCGCCAGGGCTACTTCATTTTCTTCCATGCCCGCGTAGAGCAGAATATTCTTAAAACGTTTCATGGTTTGTTGTGATTAGTTGGCTTGAACGTAGATGAAAAGCAAAGGAGTGGTGGATGTGTGGGCAATGGAAATTGCGGGCGTTTTATCATGAATCAGCTTGTCTTTGGTTTCTGGAAATCCAAACACTGCAAGGAGCATATCGCAGGACGAATCTCGAGACACTGCCCATGATGATGCGGCTGAGTATATTATGTTGGTTTTCACCGACAACCAGCAGGTCACATGCGTGTTGTTTGGCGTAATCGACCAAGCTGTCTGCGATATGGTCGGCTTCGATTAAGTGCGTAGTAGCGTCGATTCCTGATTGCGATAAGGAAGCTTTCGCTTCAAGTAACGCATCGTTGGTGGTTTGCTGAATTTTTTCGGTATCGACGACAATTTCTGTCTGGAAAGAGGATAAGAGTGAGATCGCGGAAACGAGATGCACATCGCTTTGTATTTGCCAATTGGCCAGTCTGAATTCTTCCAGAGCATGTTTTGATGCTTCTGTAGTTTGGTATCCAATTACGATTTGAAAGTTAGTCGTCGGATCTTTGGACGTCAGGTCTTTGGAATCAGCTGAACGAGCCACTAAAACACTACAAGGGGCATGGTGTGCGACATAGTCGCTGGTGCTGCCAAGTAAGGTCCTTTCGATTGTGGAGCGACCCTTGGCACCGGTGACGATCAATTCGGCGTTTTCGTTAGCTGCAAGTTCACAAATTTCTTTTCCACAATGGCCCTCACGTGTGACGTGCCGTAACTTGCTATCTGAGTGTTCGAATATCTTTTTGATTTCTTCAAAGGCTACGACTGCTGCTGCGCGTTCTGCTGCAATCATTTTTTCCTGTTGGATGCTGGTGCCTGCTCGAAGAATGTTGTAGGGAACTTGTAAGACTGTGACCACAACCAGATCCAGTGTCTCACCGCAGAATAATCTGGAAAGTAATTTCGCCGCTTCTCGCGAGTTGTGCGAACCGTCAGTCGCGAACAGTATTTTTTTCATTCCTTGACTCTCGCTTCTATCCAGAATTTGTCATCGTCTGTTGTCATAGCTGGGTGGCAATGAATATCGGGTGGCATTGAATGCTGCACAGCACAAACTTGTCCAGCCATTTCAAGCATACACCTATCAAAGATTGATCACATGCGGAAATTGAAGACCTGCGACGCTTTCGACAACCACCAGCGACCCAACTGTCAAACTCAATGATTGTTAGAATCAACCATGAAACGGCAACTTGGCCCGTCATTGCCATATTTGTCGTTTCACTTTTTCATCGCAAATTAAAGCTGGGCCTACGATTGGATGACAATATGTGAGTCGGTACCGCATTGATAATATTTTAGCCATCAGCAGATTCAGAGACTCGTCACCTGAGCTAGGGATGATTGCCTACAATGCGAGGGTGCGGTTGCATCACTAGCGAAATCATTTGGTCAAAGGTGGATTCGCTGTCATGTGCCAAGTTGGAGTTAGTTTCTGTAGTTTCGTGAGAGATCAAGTTTTACGTTAAGGAGGGCTGATCATGCCGGGAATGACGTCAGAGAACACAGTGGTTCCGATTGACTTTAGTGATTTGTCTTATGCGGCATTGGATCGTGCCTTGGAAATTAGTAGCGGAACAGGCAAGGTGCATGTGATTCACGTTCTATCGGCGTTGTCGACCATGGAACCGGGGAATTTGTATGGCACCATCACTACGGAATCACGGATTGATTCGACGAAAGAGCATCTGAAGAACAAGTTGACGGGTGAAAAATATAGGGATGTCCAGATTCATGTCACGATTGGCGATGCAGGACGCGAAATCGCCAATTTTGCCCAGAAGGTCGCGGCTGAACTTGTGGTCCTGTCGTCTCAGGGGCAGGGATTCCTGGAACACTTGCTCGTTGGTTCAGTAGCAGAGCGGGTTGTCAAACTGGCAACTTGTCCAGTGCTGGTGCTGCGAGCCTAGGGCCCGTGATAGGAAGTTACAGTGATACCGAGGTGCTGCGATACCGAGACGCTGCGATACCGAGACGCTGAGACCTAACGGTTCAGCCATATGGCGACAGTCAGCAGGCGTGTAGGTCCGGCATGCAAGCCGAAATGAGTCAAAGCAAACTGAGTGCATCTTTTTTAATTTAAATTTACTCTGGTTCGTTCGTGCCGGTGATTAGATTGCATCTACAGGTCAGCCATGAATTGAATGTCAGTTGCCGTCCCCGAAAGTTGGCGGGTACCATGGCAAACTGGGTCGTGGCGATGAAGGGGTGGTTCGAACGCTAAAAATCTCACATGAACACTTTGAAACCTTGCAAAAATCTTATTGCCGCTTTCGGCTTATTGATTGCTTCGTGCCATGTTGCTGGCGGTCAAGAAAAAATCGCCACGGATACTTTCGTTGGCGGGGTGGTGCCGTTTCTGAAAGCTCATTGTTATGAGTGCCACAACGCAGATGAACCCGAAGGCGGAATTGCTTTTGACAAGTACAACAAAGCTGCCAACGTACAGCAGAACTATGACCTTTGGGAGCAAGTGATTCGTTTGGTCAACGAGCATCAAATGCCTCCAGCAGATCAACCACAACCGTCTGCGGATGAGATTGCAGCGGTGTCGCTAGCGCTGGAAGCGGTGTTGGAAAGCTTTGATTGCTCAGCGGATAAACATCCCGGGCGGGTGACCATTCGTCGGCTCAATAAGGCCGAGTACAACAACACGATTCGTGATCTTACGGGTCTNGATCTGAAACTTGCCGACGCATTTCCCTCAGATGATGTTGGCGAGGGATTTGATAACATCGGAGACGTGTTATCTCTTCCACCAATTCTGTTAGAAAAATATCTCGAAGCCGCTTACACCATTGCGGATGGGATTTTTGACGACAAACAATTGTCCAAGCGAATATTCCCGCATGAACCGGCGTCTGACAATTTATTAGCGCAGGCGGAGGCAGCGCGACTCAATGTCCAGCATTTCGCATCAAAAGCATTCAGGCGGCCTGTGACACAGGACGAACAGGTGCGGCTTTTCACCATCATGCGTGATGCGTGGGGACAGGATGCTGAGTCCTCGGAGATTTATAAGACAGTGGTTGTTGCGGTGCTTACCAGTCCACATTTCCTTTTCCGAATCGAGAAGGATCCTGCGCAAGATGATGGGGATGGGATTCGAAAACTGGATGGATTCGAATTGGCTTCCCGACTCTCCTATTTTCTGTGGAGCAGNATGCCNGACCAGCGATTACTGGACCTTGCCAAGACNGGNAAATTGACTGAGCGGGGTGTGTTGGTNACTGAGACCAAACGTATGCTGCTGGATCCAAAGGCGAGTGCGATTGTCGAAAACTTCGCAGGGCAGTGGTTGCAACTGCGTGATGTGACTCGATTGGAACCTGATCCTGATTTATTTCCTACCTTCGATGATGAATTGCAGCAATCGATGCGAAAGGAGACAGAGCTCTTTTTTCAGGCAATGATCACTGAAGACCGAAACGTACTTGAGTTTCTGACAGCCGATTTCACTTATGTTGATCAACGGCTTGCAAGCCATTACGGAATGCAGCCTGTNAAAGATCAGGGTTTCCAGCGAGTANAGTTGTTGAAGGGGCGACGCGGTATCCTCACGCATGCCAGTATCTTGATGCTGACGTCAAATCCCACACGCACCTCTCCCGTGAAACGTGGAAAATGGATCCTTGACAATATTCTTGCTGAACCACCGCCACCGCCACCAGCAAATGTGCCTGAGCTTGAAGAAGGCATCGAAACTCTGGGTTCGCTGCGAGAGCAAATGGAGCAGCACCGGGCAAATGAGTCTTGTGCCGTATGTCACCGGACGATGGATGCCCTAGGCTTTGGCCTCGAGAATTTCGATGCGATTGGGGCGTGGCGAAATCGTGATGGGAAATTCAAAATCGACGCAAGCGGGGAACTACCAGGTGGTATCAGCTTCGATGGGGCAGATGGATTGATGAAGATCNTAACTGAGAATAAAGCTGAGCAGTTTTGTCGCTGCCTTGCTCAGAAACTGCTGACCTATGGTCTGGGCCGGGGCCTAACGACTTATGATCGTTGTGTGATCAATGATGCTTATTCACGCCTTCAATCCAATGGGTACCGATTCAGTGAGTTAGTGATCTCCATCGTTACCAGCGACCCGTTTACGATGCGAGAAGCGGTCTCTCTTGATGATTGACTTCGGGAGTCATCAAACTGAGCGGGAATCAGAAATACATCGGTTGCAACTCAATGGAATGAATTTCACCGACTCATCCAATCTTTCGATGCGGAGGTTTGGTAAATCGAAAACCATCTCTTTTGATCGCAGCACTCTCGACGGTCGCAATGTTCTAGTCGGGAATATCAGGACACGNAGCAACTCTATTCATGTAACAGCTTTCGGAGGATTCACGATNGCTGNTCTCCTCAATTGGGTCTTCTGNTTTTCAAAATCAACAGGAGATGCCGAGAACGAAAATCGCCGAAAANANTATGAAAAACTGAAGAAGGTATTTGCCGAGTGGAGAATACCCTACTCTCACTCNCCGNATTTNCAGTTGTCGAAANACTTGTTGTTACAACGATGAGTAGATTNGGAAAAAGTTGGATATGTTCCAGNTGTCAAAGATCCAGTAGTTCAGCCATTTTCCGNAGAATGGCTTTCCTGAAAACTATGTCAAAATAATCAANAGGAATGTATACCTATTTTGATNTTCGAGTTGTCTCGTCGCATAACGAAGTGTGAGATGCAATGGTGGCAACGGCGAGGGCAGAANCNCAGAGCGTTTCAGAGAGGAAGGATGGGCCTAGTCAACCCACAAACGGACGCGCCACTACGGTGCAGTGTTACACCATTCGTGAAGGGCATGTTCAANTAATGGTATCGTGGATGCATNTCATTTGTTTTGTCGTGATGACTNCTGTTCGTCTTTCTTGGGCAACCACGTTACGATGCGGAGAGGGCCGCCACTGCCGTGAAGTGNCCCCANTCTTCNTCGNTAAAGCGATGATTGTGGTTCCGGAAATGGGGAAGTGACTCATGACGGCNATNTTTTCAACGGCCAGGATTTCGTGTTTGAACAGGGTAACGAGGCTTTGAAATCGTGTTGATTNGCCACAGTCGGTACTTGCGGTGTCGAGACCAATNGCTTTGATTTCGCGATGCTCAGTAAGCTATCGAGCGGCTTCCGGAACAGGTCCGGGGAAATGCAATTCAGCAACTGCTTCGGACCCCAACTGGTCAGTGCCGAGGTGCTTGTTTCGATCAGGCCAATGTTGGGCATATCCAGTCCTAAGTAGGACTACCACATCGGCTAATTGCCGCGTCGTCGTTTCCTCCCAAGATCGCAAATCAGTAACGCTGATTTGGTAATCTGNATTTTGACGACATGCTTCTGTGACAACGATCACAGCAGCTTCACCCACTAATTATTGAAGTGGTAACGTATCAACAGATTTTCCATTCTCATTGAAGTGGACAGGTGCATCGAGGTGGGTGCCATCATGTTCGGCCGTCATGAATTGATTCGACGAGTAGTAGTAACCTTTTTCGGTGCTATCTGCTTTTTCAGGGATTAAACGGAAACCATTTTCAGTTGGCC
>PAUV01000002.1 GCA_002712845.1 Rhodopirellula sp.
TGCAACAAGGCAGTTCCAAGTCGAACACATTGAACGTGCGGTCGAAACCTGTTCNGGAAANATGACAGATGCNGCCGCATACTTGGGTCTGCATCGGTCCAATCTTTACCGCAAAATGGGGCANCTTGGAATGAAANGACCAGACGATGGGGAGCGTTCTGAGTAGNNGAATTCTATCNGATTGATTGCGAGTTTTTGGNAGCGTCGCCGCACCAGAACNGAATNGCTTTCTCGTACAGGTCGATGCCCTTGGAAAGTTGCTCGACCTCAAGCCATTCATCNGAGGTNTGTGCCTGCGCAATATCACCCGGGCCGCAGACGGCACGATGCTTGAGTTCGTTAAACTCGCCTCCGTCAGTTCCGTAACAGACGGTCTTGGGACGGCCGCCGGCCAACGCACAGAAATCACCGATGTAGGAATTACCAGGATCGATCCACAATGGGGATCCTCCTTCGCATACCTGATACTGAAGTCCCAGTTCTTTTGCCTTTTCCTCGACCCTTGCCATCAGGTCTCTGCCATCGATCTCTGGCATGGGACGCAGCGAGACCCAAGCCACCGACTTCGCTGGTGTAACGTTGACTGCCTTGCAGCCATCACTGATCCCAAAATTCCACGACAGCACAGGCGGGTCGAAGCGTCGGTCATGGTACTGTTCGGATTGCTCTGTCTGCTGCCGAATTTCGAGTAGCTGCTGCAAGAGCGGCACCATGGCTTCATTGGCGTTGATGCCGTCAGTGGTGCTGCTGTGGGCAGCTCTTCCATGACTGGTGATCCGCATGCCAACAATCCCCTTGTGTGCATGCACAACTGACAATCTGGTTGGTTCACCAATGATCGCAACNGGTTGCGACCGCACAATGTTGCGATACTCCGCCGAGTTCTTTACTAAATCTTTTGCACCCAGAAANCCGACTTCTTCATCCGCAGTACAGACGATCCACAACGGCGNTTGCTGTTGTTCTGCTGGTACTCTGGCGGCTGCTGAAAGCATCGCTACCAGTGAACCTTTCATGTCACACGATCCGCGACCATAAATGCGATCTTCGTGAATGACGCCTTGGAATGGGTCTCCACCTGGACCAGTCCAGTCCTCTGCAGGGACAACATCAGTGTGACAAAAGTACGCCAAGCCACCCGCCTCAGACGAACCTGATGCAACGGGTGCTCGCCGGGCAACTAAATTCGTTTTGCTTACGCCTTGGGGATCAACGTAGGTTGTTTTTTCAACATCAAATCCCAAGTCGGCAAGGGCTTCACTGGCCGTTTCGGAGACAGCAGTGTTGCTAGTGGAGCTGACAGATGGATGCCCCACAAGTTTCTGAAGCGTTTCGATGGAATGCTGTAGCGAGGGCATCGCGGCGCCTGGTTAGCTCGACCAGAGGAAGATAATTGTTCCCGCCAAGCCTAGGTGATGAACAGCAGGATTGCTATGCATCTTNAGAACATCTGCTTCAGGGTCTCAGAAATTCGTTGTGGATCTGCTCCCCTGACATCACTCAGCTCACTGAGCCATTGAAGTGCTTCTTTGCGACTTTCTTCGTTCGCTTTTGGACTGATTGACTGATAAATGGATTTGGCAGCTGTTTGAGTGGGAGACGCTGGGATGGTGAAAGATGCTAGNTTGTGGGCCAACGAGAATGGNAGNTCGTCAAACTTGTAAGTCTTTTTTCGAGCNTTGAATTGGATGGCGATAAAGTCATCTCCTTTTTCGACAACGATCACGCGGAAGTCTTTTGCGACTTCGAAGTCATTGCCGACGGCGATGTCTGCTACAGCCTTTTTGATTCCGCCTTGGTAGAAGGAAGCCAGATCGGCCACCTCGTACAATGCCTCAGCACGTGCTTTTTGCTCGTCCTTCATGGGTAACTCAGATGCTTTTTCGGCCGCAGGTTTCATCTCGTCCCACTTTGCAGACTTAATCAGCATCTCAAGGTTAGCCAACTGCTTGTCGGCTTCGGCCACCATCTCATCAGTGATGGCAGGCTTTTTCGGTACTGCCGGGGGTTTTGGCTTGGGGTCAACCATCGGTGTTTCGGGCGTCGGATCAGGCGTCTCTGCAAGAGTATCGTCCTGCATCTTTTTTTCCAGATCTGTCATGTCTCCCTTCTTTCCAGCTTTCTTTTTGCTGGGGCCTAAAGTTCCCATCACTGGATCTGGTTCAAGAGGCTCAGCGGTGGCCTTTCCTCGGGGACGTCTTTTACTAGCTCCGTTATTCGCNTTGTCTTGTTTGCCTGTGGTCGAGATGGTGAGGGAGCCGTCCGACTGCGTGATTGCGAGCTCGCCTCGATTCACCATGAACCAAATGAGAATTCCAATGATGGACAGCATGCCAACCGCAAAGGTCCCAAAGATCATCAAGCCCAGGATCGGCTTTGGGCGGCGTTGAGTGTTACGTCCGACTGTGGAACCCGTCGTCTCCTGAGCAGGCACAACCAGCGGAATGCCGCCAAGTGTCCCCGTCGTGTCAGACTCGGTTGGGGCTTCCTCGGCAGGTGTGCCAAACATGCCTGCGGGCATCCCGTTGGAAGCGTTTGCTTCTGCAGTTGATGGTGTATCCGAGGCGATAGGTTGGGNGACTTCTGGTTCGCTGGGGAGAATGCNGGCGAGCGGATCAGCACCGCCCAATGGATCTGCAGCAGGCAACATTCCTGCAAGAGGATCGGCGGATGGCAGAATGCTGGCAAGCGGGTCGACGCCAGCAGCACTCACGGGTTCGTCTGCGATAATTCCAAATCGCGCATCCAGCTTGGCTTTTGTTTTTGGGTTCGCGAGTGTCAGCCGTGCTTGCTGGGCCAGTTTAGCTGCTTGAGTCCACAGCTTAGGATTTGTGCCTTCTTTTTGCCGCTTCAGATTTCCAACGACTTCGCGGATTTTTTCGCTGATGATCGCGAGGTCTTGCTCGCCATCTTCGATACCAAAAACCTGATAGGCGTGAGGTTCTTTCACGCCTTCGGGAACAGGTAGTAAATCGTAAATGTTGGTGGCCGGCATCAATGGGACCGCTTGGAAAGGTTTGAATTGCGGGTGGGTGTCAGCATCACTGAATTTCGCTCAGTCTTCTACACAAAGTGCTGTGAGTCTGTTACTTGATCGTTCTAAACGGGGTTAAGCGGGCTCGTCCATTTGGGAACGAAAAAAATGGGGTTTTCTTTGGTCAGCGGCGGTGTTTTTCGAAAAAAATCATCTGACCATGAATTTTTCTAGTCTCCTAGTTTGATGATTGCAAACGAAGTATTCCTCGGCAAACTAAATTGTCAATTCGTTCATGATTATGCCGCAGNTGAGGCGACACAACTGGAGCATCTCCACCAGTCAAGACNACCGGAACGNCTTCGCTAGCAATATCNGCATGGTTGCAGTACTNGGAGATCAGGNGATCGATGGCGGCAGTTGCTGCCGTAAGTACTCCGCTGAATATGGCATCTTGGGTGTTTTTAGCNGGNTATTGCGGTTTTCTATTCATGGNNNTGAGCAGCGGCAAGCTCGCCGTTCCCTTNGCTAACGAGGCGANTTGCATGCCCAANCCNGGTANTATCGCGCCGCCTTGAAACTTGCCANCNGCAGNCACGAANTCAACCGTGATTGCNGANCCGGCGTCAACGACAATGAGAGGAGGTTNNNATTGCAGNGTNGCTGCNTAGGCTGAGATGAGGCGGTCAATCCCAAGTCGNTCTGGCTCGTCTACNTTGGGCTCCATTGGGACATCACGCCACGTNATCAGCTTCACATTCGCTGCAGGAAAGATCTCGCTTAGATGGTCCACTAGCNTCTCGGCGGCCTGCGGATGAACACTCGCAATGTGCCACGCGAGTTGCTGTTCATCACTGTGGGTTAGCGCCCATCGGGCCGCGGATATCTGCCAATCACTTTCAAGAAGAGAAAGAGAGTTTTCGTGAACCGTTTCCGCAGTCGTTAGCGCCAACTTGATTGCGGAGTTTCCAATGTCAACAGCGATGTTCGTCGTTGCCTTCATCAGTCTTCTTCCCCACCCGCTCTCGGTTCTTGGGAAGGTTGATCAAAGTCTTTGGCTTGCACCTGGTCCGACAGATCTTGTGTTGGACCAGCAAGGTGAGGCGGCAGACGCTTTCCCTGTTGTGCAGGAGTTCGGACCAAATCTGACTCCCGCAAAACAGTGACTTCCTCACCTGCTTCGATCATCCGTGCGCGACGAAGGTCTACTCGCGACATGATTTCAGACATCAACCCGCTCAATCCATCTCCTGTCATCGAGCTAATAAGCAAAACCTCGCGGCCGGTTGCTTCGGCTAGTGCCTCACGAACATCTGCAGCACCATCAAGCTCGCTTTTGGTGACCACGACAATTTCATCTCGTTCACCGAGTGATGAATCATATTCGCAAAGTTCACTGCGAATGGATTTATAATTCTGAACGGGATCAGTGTTGTCGATGGGCATCGGCTCTACCAAGTGCACAAGCAGTCCAGCGCGTTCGACATGTCTCAGGAACTCATGCCCTAGCCCAACACCATCACTTGCCCCTTCAATCAATCCTGGGATGTCAGCCATGACAAATGATTTGCCTTCGCTGACGTCGACTATTCCAAGATTGGGGTGTTTGGTAGTGAAGGGGTAATCAGCGATCTCGGGGCGTGCGCTGGAAATGCGACTCAGCAAAGTACTCTTTCCCGCATTAGGCATGCCGACTAAGCCAACGTCAGCGATGGACTTCAGTTCCAGAATGACGTCACGGACTTCACCGAGTTCTCCAATTTGACGTTCTCGAGGAGTTCGATTTGTACTGCTTTTGAAGTGGGCATTGCCTCTTCCGCCCCTGCCGCCGCGAGCGATCACAAATTGTTCACCGTGTTTTTTCAGATCTTTGATGACGAAACCGTGTTCAGCATCAATCACCGTCGTGCCAGGCGGCACCAGCAAAGTTTGATCTTTCCCTTGCTTGCCGTGTCGCAACGCACCTTGTCCGGGAGCCCCCTTGGGCGCTCGAAACATGCGGCGGTTGGCGAACGCAGCAAGGCTGTTGACGCCCAAACGCGATTCCAGAATCAAACTGCCTCCATCGCCGCCGTTTCCACCATCGGGGCCTCCACGAGGAACATATTTTTCGCGACGCATGCTGGAACAGCCATCACCACCCTTTCCAGCTTGCAATTCAATTATCACACGATCAACGAACATGAAGGCTTCTACAGGGTTTGTGACCAGCGATGGGTTGGAAATTGATGTTGCCTCAGCAAGCCGTGACAAGGCAACGGCCCGATCACGATCTTCCCCGGCAATTCTCTATCGTGTTGCCGGTTAGCTCAAGAAGTCGACAATCCGCTGGTCGAGGCGTTCTTGCCGGAACTCCACTGCCGCTGATTCCACTGCCCCTGATTCCACTGCCCCTGATTCTGATGGGCTGAATCGCTTACATCCAGATCCGCACACTAAGGCCACAGAAATCGTTGCTTACCAGAAGGTTGGGACTCAGCCCTCGGGGGCGTTTTCTGTCTTTCCGGCTGCTGCAGGGACGCGGTCAACGGACCACTTCTGCCCTTCAGTGGAATCCCGCGACAAGTGAATGTCTAGCGGGAAGACAAAGAAAACATCGTTAATTCGGAGTAAGCCGTCCCGATGCCCTACCGAAATAACCAGCGATAATCGAGGCGTTCCTCTAATCCGTATTGTTCCAAGATGTACTTTTGCTCCTTTGGATCGTCAAAGGCAGGTACTCCGAAACGAATCAGATCTTCTGTCTGTCGGACAGCATCACCCGGACGGTAGAAGTTCAGCTGGAGAGCTTTTTGCTTGTACTCGGTCCGCCCAGCGTCTTCCGCTTTTTCAAATGCGTTGGTCAAACCAAAGACTTCGACCGACACAAAATCGAGGTTGGGGTCCACATCCACCCAAGTTGCGACTCCCCAAACGCCGGGGCTGGATTTGTCGCTGCTGTAAGGAATGTCGATACGCGAGATCTCAACTGAGTTGTACAGAGGAGCACTGATCTGTTCACGTACTTTGATTTTGTCCCGAGCTGTTGGCAAAATCCGATCAAGGTACTGCTTGCCATTGATCTGGTTGCGGAGCAAGAACATTGGAAAGAACTTTCGCTTATCAACGCGGACTGTTTCCATTCGTTGATAAACGTCCTGGCCAGCGACTTTGTCGGCCGCGGGACGGAAATCCCCACCGCGATAACGCACGCGGTAAACCATGTACCAGACCAGCTTACGCTGCATCCGTCCATCTGGGCGCGGGACGTCTATGTACATCTGGCGAAGCGGTTTGAACGAGAACTCAAAACAGAAAACCGTGCGACGGAAGATCACTTCCTTTGCTCGATCTACCAGTGTGCGAGTTCGTGGGTCGAAGTGTGGTTTCGAATCCGGGTGACCAGAAGCCTCACTGAAAGCAATCTGTGGATAGCTGTTCAAAAATGGCTCCAACTTCAATGGGCCATCGAACGTTTCCTCAGGCTGAATGGAAGTCGGGATCACCGTCACGACACCAGGGGAGAATTGTGTTTGCTCCTGAGTCGAAGGATCCTTACGCTGGCCCTGTTGGGCGAGTGCTGGCACGATGCCCGTGAGGCACAGTGCACAGCAGAGCTGGATTCTTGTAGCAAGTGTCATGTCAGAACCGTGTTATTGCATTTCATAGGAATAAGGTGTCGGGGAGCAAACCTAAGTTTTCCCGACCCTCACTGGATATTGTACTCAGCGAACTGAATTTGCGTTCGAAATCGAGTCAGCTACTTGTTTTGGTGTCATTTGATCCGGCGGTTGGTTGGCCGCATCCTTGCCCGAGTTCAGCGTATTCTGGGCCGATTTTTTCGACGGCTCACTTTCGGAACGGGGCCCCGTGAACTGGATCGAACTGGCAAACTGCATGTCAGAACTGCCAAATGCATCGATGTTGCTCCCCTCCATCGTGAAAGTGGCGACGATCTGCTTGCCACTCTCATCCGATAGATGCATCAGAACCCATCTTATCGGAACCCCCTCTGCTGAGCCATTGGCAACAGCTCTCAAGACTCGAGTTCCCGATGCTGTGGTGCGTTCGTCCGACTCGACCATCTCTACGAACTGCTTGCCGAGAAGGATTTGAACACTCGATTCAAAAGCCGCCAGTGACCACGGTTGACCGTCTGGTGTTGGCGGTACGGGCTGAATATCGCATTGGCCAATACTGCGGTCGTTCTTGACCATTCGCATCATCGCCGCTTCAGGCTGATCTTTCAGCATCCGCCAGCGACGATCCATCAGTACACGAAGACCGAGTTCTTCGCTTCGAACTGAGACGAACTGCAAGTTCGCAGCAGCGGGCCTGCTCACGTCGATTTTTCTGACTTCGGCCGGCAGAGCGATGGTCCTTTTTAACGGTTGCCGCAGCATTTTGATTGTCGCTGCCACATCAAAACCCGGCTCCGCCCGACCAATCTCACGAGTTTCATGAAGTGCCATCGCTAGCCATGTGCAACTGCTTAACTTTCGATCGAACGTAAGCTTGCCAATCGTCCGGATGATCGTAGGAACGCCATCAATGGCCCCATCCACGTCACCTCGCAATTGTATTCTTACCTCTTTCTCGTCAACTGCTACGACTTCTGCTTCCACTTCGCAAGCCATGACGGCAGTCAAATTCAGGACTGNAGCCATCGAATCGGCTGAGANNGNGTANTTTGACCCNAGGCNGANTGGCTTCTCAGGCAGCAACTGATCGATCGCCAGGCTCGATACCGGAGCATGCAAAAGCTCAAGCTCGTCACGCTCGAAAAAATCTTCAACGCCGTAAATCTGCTCGGGTCGTGAGTCATGTCGCACAATCGTGTCGCGGACTGACTCTCTCAGGTGAATCGAATGTTGTGTCTCGTTNAGTGTGCTGACCGCTTTGGCGCGGTGGTAGTATCGCTCGGCTGCAATGCACTTGTTTCCTNGCGTAACCNCTTCGGCAGCTTGGCTAGCGGTTCGCGAAACATCANTTGTCTCAGGAAGATGAAGCCGTTCTTCATATTCGAAGGACGCTTGGCTATCGATTGGTAGCTTCAGCGTCTTCTCGCTTAAGATCAATGGATTTCCGGGAATTTTGACGTTCCCCTTCATCTCAACTTCCATGCGGATGCGGTACAACTCTTCGCTACCGGTGCGTAGCAGGATCCCGCCAGAATCGGCCCCTCGGCTCACGGTCGGTGCGAACCCGAGCACGGTGGAAGCTGCGATCAGAAACTTCCGTCGATCAAGTGCGAGTGAAGGGTGGTGCTGCATTTTGAGATGGCCAAGGTTCGATCAGCGATTGACAACAAAATATGGGCCTACCGACCCATTCTTTTGATCGACTCGTTGCCGACGCTGATTCAGGGGAATTTGCCTAGAAAATNACGACTAAGAGGTCACGGTTCTGGGCTTGCCAGTTGTGTCTGCCAAATCGACAAAATCGGCACCTTTGAAGCATGGTGTCGCAAAATAAGACGCGAGATGATGCAAAGTGTCGGAAAAAGTTACAAACGGGGTGGACATTTCGCCGGCATGACTNNCNCGTGAGTGTTTTAGGAAATAGCTTTAACTCTCGATCCGGNTTGGGTTTAANGCGTTTTTGGACNNGATTCTTTNNGTTGGATCNCTTGTTTGGCCCAATATTTCCTACACANATTCGTTGGTCAGTTGGTTTCCTGCCAGAGTTTGCAGNACCAAGATTGANGNCGAANCGACGAATTNGAAAATGAANCAGTGATNCAGTCGTGGCNAATTCAATNAATCGGTGAACTTTNTTGGAAATCAATCGGTCTTATTGGTGGCATGCGGAGTCTGTTTTACGCGTACCATCAAAGAGGGNGTCGGCAAGGAGCCGCCGCCTCACTGAAAGTTAGGGATTGTTTGCGTGACGGCGATCANNAGATTTNCGTCAAGCAGTTTCAAACTGAAGGTACCCATGGATATCGCCCTAAGGATTGGGTGATCCCCGGGCAACATTAGCAGATGGTTGAGCGATCCGCCGGGGTCGCAGGGAAAGAGAGATCAACCGGAAGCAAGCGCTGGGAGAGACGGAGATGCATGAAGATTATCGAGACGAAAAAGTCAAAGAGCTGCGGGATCAACTGACTCGTTTTGCACCAAAAACGAAGAAGGTTGAGCAGGCTGCATTGACGGAAAAATTGTACGGTGAAGTTGAGTCCGATCGCTCCTATGCGTTCGACTACTGCTGTTTTCGCATCACCAACTATCGGCCCGAGGTTCCAACGCGACACAGCATCGCTTCGGCCGACCTCAAGCACGATTTACGGCTCCTTATCGAAGACTTGAGTGATTCCGCCGATGTCTCCGTCAGCGAGGTGCGAGAACCGGTGCACACTGTGGATGAGCTTAGTAAGAAGTTCAAAGTATCCACCAAGACAATTAGCCGTTGGCGTGACGCAGGGCTTGTCAGTCGTCGCCTGTTGTTTGGGGGCCGAAAACGCGTTGGCTTTTTACAAAGTAGCGTTGATCAGTTTGTTGCAAAGAATCGCGGCAAAATCAAACGTGGGGAACGTTTCAGTCAACTCAGTGAAGACGAGAAGTCAGAGATGATTGAGCGTGCCCGACAGTTGGTTGAAGGTGGCGCGAGTCTCTCTGAAGTGACTCGACAATTGTCTGAACAGATGAGACGAAGCCCGGAAACCATNCGTTACACGCTCAAGAATTTTGATGCCGACCATCAATCGTTGGCAATCTTTCCAAACCACCGTGGCGCACTGACCGGTGATGACAAGCGTTCAATTTTCAAGCTTTACACACATGGCTCAACCGTGGCTCAACTGTGTAAGCGTTTCAAACGAACACGCACCAGCATCCAGAGGATCCTGCTGGACATGCGTTTGGAGCAGATTGGCGAACTTCCGCTGGATTACATCTACAACGAAGACTTCGAGTCGGTTGAACGCGAAGCAGAATACCTTGGCCCAGTGCCCCAACCAGCGACCGCGCCCCGCAAAGTGCGAGTTCCTGCCGGATTGCCAAGTTACCTGGCTGCTCTTTATGACGTTGCCTTACTGACTCGAGAGCAGGAGTATCACCTCTTCAGGAAGATGAATTACCTGAAACATTCTGCCTGTCGGCTTCGAGAAAGTCTTAGCCATACAGAAGGCAGTAAGACTGCAATCATGGACCGAATCGACGATCTGTATGAGGCAGCAGTCCTTGTCAAAAATCGCATTGTGCAGAGTAACCTGCGTTTGGTGGTTTCGATTGCGAAGCGGCATGTGGCAAGTACCGATGACTTTTTCTCGCTGGTTAGCGACGGCAACATGTCGCTGATTCGCGCGGTGGAAAAGTTCGATTATTCCCGTGGGAACAAATTCAGTACCTACGCTTCGTGGGCGATCATGAAGAATTTTGCTCGAACCATTCCGACTGAATTCAAACATCGCGATCGCTTCAGAACGACAACGGAAGAGCTGTTTGTTGCTCGGCAGGATGAACGCCTTGATCCCTACATCGAGGAAACTGTCCAACGGTCGCGGCAGCGGGAATTGTCGAAGATTCTAAACCGTCTGGATGAACGCGAGCAAAAAATCATCACCGCTCGCTTCGGTTTGGGGCGAGGTAAAGAGCCACTGACGTTGAAGCAGGTCGGTGAGGAGTTGGGGGTCACCAAAGAGCGTATTCGGCAGTTGGAAGCACGGGCACTGTCCAAGCTCAGGGACGCTGCCGATGAGGCCAATATTGACGTGGAGTTGGGTTCCTGAGTCCAGCGGTCGATTTTGGTTTTCCCACTGAAAATTGGACATTTAACGATGCCACGCCCTCGGGGCGTGGCTTTTTTTGAATACAATCCGTTGGGAATTGCTCATTTCCCTTCCGTGGTCGGCTTGTCATACTGCGTGGATGAGTGAATATCAGTTAACGAAAAAAACAGGCGTTGAATTGTTGTCGCCTGCAGGCGACCTCGAATGTGCCCATGCAGCAATCGAAAATGGTGCTGATGCAATCTACTTTGGTTTGGATTGTGGCTTCAACGCACGCCATCGGGCCAAGAATTTTGGGCTNAATGATTTATCAGTCATTGGCCGNTTGTTGCGATCACGNGGCGTGCGNGGNTANGTCACNATGAATACCCTCGTCTTTCCGGATGAGATGGCACCACTTGTCGATGTCATTCAGGAAATCACGTTGGCGGGGATCGATGCAGTATTGGTTCAGGACTTTGGGGTTGCTCGATTAGTCAGGGCCGTTTGCCCCGATCTTGAAATTCATGCATCCACACAGATGAGTTTGACTAGTGCAGAGACGATCAATGTTGCTGAAAAGCTGGGGCTGGCACGTGTGGTGTTGGCACGAGAATTGTCCGTTTCTGAGATAAAAGAGATTGCTTCATCCACGGACTTACCACTCGAAGTGTTCATTCATGGAGCACTGTGCGTCGCCTATTCCGGTCAGTGTTTGACCAGCGAGTCTCTTGGGGGAAGGAGCGCGAATCGAGGGCAATGCGCGCAGGCCTGTCGCTTGCCCTATGACTTGATTTGTGATGGTGAAGAACGTGATCTTGAAGATGTGCGTTACTTACTTAGTCCACAGGACTTGGCCGGTTATGCCGCGATCAACGATCTTGTTGAAGCGGGCGTGCAGTCGTTGAAAATAGAAGGGCGTTTGAAGACACCCGAATACGTTGCGAATATTACCAGTCATTATCGTAAGGCGTTGGATCAGGCGTGCGATAATCAAACGGTTGAAGTAACCGCAGAAGCTAAGCGGGAAATGGAACTTTCGTTCTCCCGTGGTTTCTCTCCAGGGTGGTTGGAAGGAAATGACCACAAACAACTCGTGCCGGGACTCCATTCCTCGAAGCGTGGGATTGAACTGGGCCGAGTGCGGAGTGTCGATGGGCAACGTGTGCAGGTCCGCTTGGCAGCTCCTGTAGCACTAGGAGATGGACTCTCGATTGGATGCAAGACGGCCGGCGGAGAAGACTTGCAACAAGGCGGGCGAATCTATTCATTGCATAATTTCAACGGTGATAAAAAAACAGAGGTGAGCGAGTCCAAAGTCGCTTGGCTTGGATTCGGCTGGGGCGAAATCGACTGGCAGTCAGTGCAGCCTGGTGACCGTGTATTCAAGAACGATGACCCGCGCTTGAATCGCCGTTTGCGAAAAACATTTACATCAGATGATCCTGTAAGGCGGCAGCCATTGCGGATGGAGGTGCAGGCGATTGTTGGGCAACCGTTAGCATTGACGGCTATCCTGAAAAATGGATTAAGAGTTGAGCTGATTGGTGAAGTGCCGCTAGAGAAAGCAAGAAAGCGTCCGATTGAAATGACTGTGCTGCGGGAAAAACTGGGCCGGCTGGGAGGGACGAGTTTTGAACTGAGTGAACTGGAGGCGACCATTGAGGGGCAGCCAATGGTCCCCATGGCCATGTTGAATCAAATGCGCCGCGAGGCCGTTGAAGAATTGAACTTGCTGGTCCAAGCCGCACCTCATCGCGAAGTAGTTCCGGCGCGGGGGCGTGAATTGTTGACGCCGATTTTGGATTCTGAGCCCACCGGCAATGAAGCAGCGACTGACGACTTCAAGTCGGCTGTTTTGTGTCGGGATCTGGAGCAGTTGAGAGCAGTTTGCGACTTGGGTGTCGACTTGGTGTACGCGGACTTTCATGATATTCGGCAGTACAAAGAAGCGGTGTCGATTTGTCGTAGCAATGATGTTCCCATTGGATTGGCGTCAGTGCGGATTCAGAAACCAGGCGAGATGGGCCTGTTGCGGGTTCTTGAACGACATGCACCTGACTTGATTCTGGCTAGAAATCTTGCGGCCTTGCAGCATTTTCATGAACGCGGAATCGAGACCATTGCTGATTTCTCTTTGAATGTTTCCAATCATCGATCAGCGGAATGGATTCGCAGTTTGGGTGCGTCACGTGTGACAGCATCTTATGATCTCAACCGCGATCAACTTGTCGGATTGATCGACTCCGTTCCCTCACCGTGGATTGAAACTGTGATCCATCAACACATGCCCATGTTCCATATGGAGCATTGCGTGTACTGCAGTGTCTTGTCTCCGGGGACGAACAAAACCAATTGTGGGCGGCCTTGCGACAATCATTTGGTGGCGTTGCGTGATCGAGTTGGAGCTGAGCATACGTTGCAGGCGGATGTCGCCTGCCGTAACACCTTGTACAACGCAACGCCTCAGAGTGGTGCGGAGCTTGTCAGCGACTTACTTCAACGCGGCGTCCGATGGTATCGCATCGAATTGCTGGAAGAGGAACCTGCCCAAGTTCGGCAGATCGTTGTGTTGTATGACAAGTTGCTAAAGCAACAAATTACAGGCCAACAAGTATGGAAAGAACTGCGGGCTGCAAATCGCGTAGGAGTCACGCGGGGCACGCTGGAATCTAAACGAAATCCGCTTGCCATCCTGTAAGCCCGGGTCGGCGCATGAAGAGCAACTCTTGGATGCAGTTCTCAATTTCGTTTATCGGGGTGATCTGAATGATCACTGAAGTATTGTTCAGCAGCAGGGTGCAAGCGAAGTTCAGTCCATTGGCTCGCTTCCTTCATTGAGATCCGGTGCTTTGGGCTGTCGATTCCATACCAAGCATCGAGAATCGCGGTGATCAGCGCGTCTGACGTTTCCTGCTTTGCCATAAGGATGGCGGTTGTGGCGAGAGTCTGAACAGTAACGGGGTTGGCTGAGTCGGTGATGTCATCCTTCAGGGGAAATCGATCAAATGCATGAACCACTTTTTCAGGATTGATTTCCAGCACTCGCCATCGACCGTCTTTTCGGAGGTCGTCAAGGATCTCGCCTTCCTGTCCCAGACACAGAATGGCTGCTTGAGGGGTGTTTTCTTTCAGCAGGAGCCGCCAGTTTCCTGACAATTTTTGGATCTTGCCAAAAGATTTCGGCAGTGTCTTGAGCATCAGTTCAACGCACGCTCTGGAGCCTGTTCCGGGTTCACCCAGTAAAACGGGCCGCCCACTGAGTTGCTCTATTGTTTCGATGCCCGAATCTTTGCGAACCAACGCGTAGATCGGTTCGTAAAAGAGGGGTGCGACGTGTGCCAATTCTTCTTCAGGGGGAATTGAGATAGCCTGAATCAAGGCTAGGTCCACCTCATCGTTGCTGAGCAACCGTGAGTTCTCCTCTGAACCTTGGGTTGGCTGTATATCTGATTTGACTCCCGGCTGAGTTCGTTCGATTTGATCCGAAAGTAGTTTTGCAACTGCACTATAACGTCCGTCGTCTACGCCACCTGCGATTCGGATTGATTTTGGCATGACATCAGGCAAGTGCTGAATGCCAATGTGGATTGAGACGGCCAGTAGTGGCGTTAGCAGGAGTCCAAGCAACATGGCAGCCTGAAATCGGCGATGCGTTGAAGAAGTGTGAAGAACGCGACGGCCTGTGAGTGCGCCGACAACAGGGACACCCTCAAACCAATGCCATGCCTTCAAGACTTGGGATCTTGGTCGGGCTTCAATGTGTCGGCCTTCTAGAAAGGCATCCAACTCATCCGCCAGTTTTTCAGCAGAGGCATAGCGTTTACCTGGATTCTTTTCGAGGCACTTGGCAACAATGGTTTCGAGATCCAGTGGCACACCAGAACGAATTGATCGAACGGTTGGTGCTGGTTGGTGTACCACTTGTAAAAGGGTCTGTACTACTGTGTCTGCAACAATGGGAGGTCGTCCAGTCAAGCATGCAAACAGAATCGCACCCAATGCGTAAACGTCACTCTCTGTGCAGACGCGATCGCTGTGACCACCGGCCTGTTCAGGAGCCATGTAGTGTGGTGTGCCAATTGCAGCTCCGCTTCCGGTGACACTGCTATCGGAGTCCATGTGTTTTGCCAAACCGAAGTCCGTGACATGAACTTGATCATGTTCGTCAATGAGGACATTTGCTGGTTTGAGGTCGCGGTGGAGAACGCCTTTGTGGTGAGCATGGTGAATCGCCCTCGCAACGTCCCGTACGTATCTTGCAGCTTCTTTTGGATCCAGAATGCCGGAATTGATTTTTTTCTGAAGATCGGTTCCAGGAATGAATTCCATGGAAAAGAAATGGTGACCGGCGCGGCGTCCAAATTGATGGACACCGACAATCCCTCGGTGGCGAAGTCTGGCTGCCGCTTGTGCTTCGGTGTAAAAACGACGGACCTCACCTTCGTCTGCAAGAATCCCACTACGGATCATTTTGATCGCGACCTGACGATCAAGTTCGTGTTGCTTGGCGAGGTAGACCACGCCCATTCCACCGCGACCGATCTCCTCTAGCAACACGTAGTCGCCGAGGTCATAGGGCAGGCGTGGACCATGATCACTTGCGGCACGATTTGCCATCGGAAGTGTGACATCTGGATCGCCGGATGAATCGTCGGCAGGGGCAGATGTCGCGATGGTCTCGGCGTTAGGAGACAAAGCAGCAACGTTGAATCCTGAGGACGAGCCGGCGGGTTGCCCGCCAAGCGTCACGTTACCCAGTAGGTCCGCCGCTTCGATCAATTCCTTCAAATCGTCCGCCAGATCAGGGAACAGCTTCAGGAAATCTTCCCGGCTAGCTATCTCCCCAGCGTCAGACATTCGCAAGTAGTCCGCGAACGCCTCATCGAGTGGATCATTTGTGGGTGGTGATTCGGACATTTAGTAGTTTGACTTCTTCATAGCCGACTTTGCTGGATCGTTGATCAGCNCCTGACTTGTTACAGCGTCATAGGCAGTAAAAAAGTCATTGTTGGGCGCGCGAGCTCAACGGGTCATTCTTTGTCGAACCCGCCTCTATTCTAAATGGAAAAGACGCTGGGTCCGACCTGCGGAGTCGGCAAGTTGGCTCAAAACCTTAAAACCATGGGCTGTCATCGCTCTTCATGATGACTCGAAGCTTTTGAAGCCCACGCTTCAACAAACCCGCGACCGCCGTGTCCGACTTTCCCATCCTTTCTACGATTTCTGAAAGGGACAACCCCTCCATGTAGCGGAGTCGTATGGCTTCTGCCTGTGTCTCGGGGATTTGGTGCAATGCAGCTAGCAAAGCCACGACCGCCTCTGAGCGTATGACAACGCCGCTCGGGCTGGTTTTGCTACCCGGCAATTGCTGGATCCAGCCACCCGCATGAGAGCCTTGTCCGGGTGCTGGTGAGGCGTCAACTTCACGACGAATCGAGCGTTTTTGTGTCGTGACGTGCCGTGTGACTGCGGTCGCGACGTTGTTTTTCAACATCCCACGTAGCCAGCCAGCAAATTCCGCTGGCGTCGAGCCTCGGAATGCTGGGAGNTCTCGTTTTGCCTCNAGGTACGTCAGTTGGACCACGTCCGCTGGATCAATTCGTCGCCGCAAGCGATCCGACAGGTAGCGATGAGCCAGCATGAGAAGATACCCCCGGTATTGCTCCAGCAATTGACCCAAAGCCTCGTTATTACCGCCTTTGGAAGCAATCACGAGTTCGGTTGTTGACATCTGCCCATCCACGCTGGCTTTTTCCTCTTCTATGCGAAATCAGTGAGTGCCTACAGCGTTCCTCTACCGTTACACTCTACTCGATCAGCAGCCNAGCCGTAGNCAATCTCTCGTTGGGAATTGCTTGGCTGGGAGTCTTGGCCGAGATTCTTGGCCGAGATTGCTGGTCGCACGGATTGCTGGTCGCACGGATTGATGGTGTGAATCGTGAATGTAGGGTTCGAGATCCCNTCAAGGGAACGGAATCTAAACGAAACGGAATCTAATTTTCGACAGGATGCAATGATGACAGCAAACAGCCCGAAACAATCACAAGCCAAGATTTTTGTTTACAGTCAATCTGTAATGGCTATTCTTCTCATGGCACTTTTGGCTGGCTGTGGTGGTCAGCAGGCGGACGTTCCTGCGGAAACTACCTCGCCAGGTGAGTCGGTAGCGTCCGCAGCACCAAGTCCAAATATCCAAAACGCTGATACAGAGTCCAGTGGCTCGACTGCCGAAGGGGCTGGTGGGCTGGACCAACAGCCTAAATCGCCTCCAGGTACCCTTGAGTTACCTTCTGATTTTGAGTCGACTCCATCAGCAACCGAAGCAGATTCAACTGAAACCAAATCGGGTGGAATTGAGCTACCACCCGATGTTGACATCTCGCTTGATGCAACCAGTGCTGATGCCAGTCCTGCTGTCAAATTTGCAACGTGGCAGGAAATTGATCAATTCGCAAAGTCGGCCGGGCGTGTCACTGTGATCGACCTTTGGTCGCTTGCTTGCGAACCGTGCTTGGAGGAGTTTCCGGGGCTGGTCAAGTTGCATCAGGCCATGGGTGATTTGGTCCAGTGCGTCGCTGTCGATGTTGATTACGACGGACGGAAAAGTCGACCGCCAGAATACTATAAGAAGCGGATCGTTGACTTTCTCAAGAGCGTCAAAGCCTCAGGTTTCCCAACTTACATTAGCACGACTCCCAGCGATGATGTTTTCAAAACGACCAAGCTGATTTGTATTCCCGCTGTCATGATCTATGACGCCAAGGGAGAGGTTGTCAAAGTATTTGTCGATACGGGAGAAGAGAACGCTTTTACCTACGAAAAAGACGTGCTTCCATTTGTAAAAAGTCTTGCAGGCTGAGAGATATGGTCGTTCTGATCGTTGGGTATCCTCGCCAGCGGACACTCTTAGTTGCCCTCTTCAACGCAAGCTGCTGTCAAATACTGTTCAAGGTGATGGCAGGTCGTCTCGATATTGTGATGCTCAGTAATCAAGCGAGTCGCAGCTTGCGTGCGTCGCACGGCTGATTTCGGATCTGATGCAAACGAGAGAATCGCGTCAGCAAGTGAATTGGGGTTCTGTGGTTCTGCCCACTGAATAGTGGGTTCTTCCCGTTCCAACTCGATCGTGCCGCCCGCACGGGTTGCGATGACTGGCGTTCCCAATGCCATCGCTTCCAGGACGACGTTCGGCATGCCTTCAAATAGCGAAGGTAGTATGAGAGCATCTGCATTGATGATGCTGGGGGCCACGTTGGAAAGCGTTCCCGAAAATTCCACTGAATGCGGTTTGCGGACTTTCCTCGCCAGCATTTCAAGGTCTGCGCGTAAGGGACCGTCTCCAATCAGTCGCATATGGATCGCTGGATTTGTGTCGGGCCAGTTTGCTTGCGTCTTGACGATCGCGTTGATTAAATCACGATGCCCTTTTTCTTCCGTCATGCGGCCTACGCAAACCAGTTTTAGTGTTGATGCAGTTTCTGGTCTCTGTTCTTTTTCGATGGTCTGTCGCAAGGCATCCGTGTCAACGGGATTGGGAAGCACTGTGATTGCGTTGGAAGGCAGTTGGTAGAAAATTGCTGCTGATTTTGCTGCTATTTTGCTGACAGCAATGATCTGTCGAGAAGCTTTGTAAGCCTTCGCTAGACGCTTTTGTTTCATTCGCACAAAACGCTTTTCGACGAGTGGCAACGCCAGTTCTGGTGGGCTTACGATCGTAGAAACGCGAGGTATGTTCCGTTGGCGACTGGCGGGACCAGCGATCATCGTCATGTGAAAGGTTCGGTCGTAGATTACGTCGATCGATTCATCAGACAGCAGCTTTTGTAGATGGCGAATTTGCTGTCGCATCATGCCACCGGGCAGGTAGATCACAGGTTCCTTGCGGACATCCTCGAACGAATGAATTGGAACATCGGCAGGAACTTGGGAAAGCAGGTCTCCCGCCCTTTCCATCACATACAGATGGGGAGAAAACAGAGATCGGTCCAAATGTTTTAGCAGCATTAACGTTTGGCGTTCGCTGCCGCCGCCACGCATTGAGCTGATCATGAAAAGAACACGATGGATCATGGGCGTAGCTCGATTTCAATCCAAACCATGCGGTGATCCGTTGCACCGACCCATTGTGATTCTCGATCTTTGCGGCTGGGCCAAAAGACGCCAGTGTCTTTCAGGGTGAGCCCTCGACTCGGCAGAACATAATCGATTCGCATCTGACGACCCTTGCCGAAACTCGCAGTGGCATGCGAAGTGTCGTTGCCAGCTAATTCAGACGCACCGATGCTGACAGGTTTTGAATCACGTAGTTTGCTGTCTTTTAGTAATGCTTGAATCGCTGACCGACGACTGTCACCTGATTCAGGATCAGAATTGAGGTCACCCGCAATGACAAATAACGCTTTGTCTGGTAGGCCACCTGCTTTGCCGTTGTCATCAATCAGATAGGTTGATGATGGGCCTGCAAGGTAATCTGTCCAGAACCTGATCTCGTCATGGTTGCGACATCCATTGTGATCATCGGCACCGTCAAACACTGGCGGTGTTGGGTGACTGGCAAGCAGNTGAACGATTCGCGTTCCAACCTGAATCGGAACATCAGTATGATTCTTNCTCGATAGCCTCAATTGCTCCCACACTTTNTCGGTGTAGTAGGNTTTGCCGGTCTNCGGAAAAGTTGGTCGAAGGGCGCTGGGTAATTGCGACCAACGGTAATTCTGAAAGGTTCGTATNTCTGATTTGACAATGGGAAACCGGCTATANACAGCCATTGCGTATTGTCCCGGATAAATNCCATATCCCCATGCNTCGTTTGCGTCCGTGGATTTTCCATTGCCATCCAAATCCAGCATGCTTGGTTGGCCTGTGTTGCTGGGAATGGCATAACGGTACGGATATTTGAGTCCATTCAATCCATTTTGACCGATCTCTAAATACTCATCAGCAAAAGCACCAACGGTCTTTCCTTCGTTGTCATAATCAATTTCGTTGACCAGCAGGATGTCTGGGCGGACTGATTGAACAATGGATGCGAGATCAATGGCTTGCCGGTTTTTGCCCCCGCGCAGTCGAGTCAGTACTTGACCAGATTGCTTACCGTAGAGAGAAGCATTAAAGGTAGCAATTCGGATTGCGTTATCATCAGCCTCATCTTGTAGTTGCGTTGGATTCTGGGCCAATAATTCTTGATGTAGCAAGGTCGAGCAGCCTGAGATCAGAAGGATGGCCGCGATCACTTGAAATCGCGTAAGGCGAAAGTTCATGGACGATGCAAATTCATAGGGGATTGCCTGAACAAGGGAAACCGTTGAAAGTTGAATAACACCTTAGTCAATGGATCCCATCACTCTTAGTGTATCACTGATGAATAATCTGGTCTCACTCCCATCGCATGAATTGCATCGATATCTGGGTGCCCGGTTGGTATCTGAGTCGAAAGTCGAATTCTGCGTCTGGTCTCCTACGGTGGATTGTGTCCACATTTATCTTGAAGGCCGAGAAGGTGAAGAACCATTTGCACTTCAAAAGCAGGAGGGTGGTTATCACGTTGGCACGATAGACTGCGTTGGTTTGGGAGTCCGCTATTACTGTTCGTTTGATGGCGGTCCCAAACGACCGGATCCAGCCTCGCGTTTCCAGCCTGATGGAGTGCATGGCCCAAGTCAGGTTGTCCCTCGTGAGTTTGCTTGGACCGATTCTGATTGGCAGGGAGTGCCTCGTCATTCGCTGGTGATCTATGAACTTCATATCGGGGCATTTACCGAGGCAGGAACCTTTCGTGCAGCTGCGGCAAGATTGGACGAGTTGCTTGATCTGGGTATCACGGCGATCGAGTTGATGCCAGTCGCTGATTGTGCGGGTCGGTGGAACTGGGGTTATGACGGGGTCTCTCTGTTTGCTCCCAACCGAAATTATGGAACCACTGATGACTTGAAGTTTTTAATCAATGCTGCCCATGCCAAGGGTTTGGCCGTGATCCTCGATGTTGTTTACAACCATTTGGGACCAGAAGGTAATTATCTGGGCGAAGCTGGACCCTATCTCTCAAATCGCCATAGCACGGTGTGGGGATCGGCCCCGAATTTTGATGATCCCGAGTTTGGATCTGGATTGCGGCGGTTCTTCATCGCCAACGCTATGAATTGGTTGGATGACTATCACTTTGATGGTCTGCGAGTTGATGCGATTCACTGCATGAAAGATGACAGTGAATGTCATGTGATCACGGAACTGAGCAAAGTCGTGCGGTCGTGGTCAAGTCTCACAAAGCGACCGGCAATGTTGATCGCGGAAACGAATGTTTTTGATCCGGAAATGTTAAGTCCTGTTTCCAATGGGGGTTCGGGGTTCGATGCGCAATGGTGTGACGACTTCTTGCATAGTGTTTTTGCTGTTGTCAGGCCCGGTGAGCATCTTTGTCATCGCAGATATGAATCNGGNGCNGATCTGGANCAAACTTTGCGATGGGGATACGTCCACGAGGGGACCCTTCGTGAAGAGAGAGGCAGGGTCNAGCCCAGTGCATCGGTCGATGTCAGCGGCTTGATTTACTCGATTCAGCATCATGATTTCATTGGCAATCATCCGCTGGGAAAGCGGTTGCATCAACTCACCAGTGCGGAAACACAGCGGGCGGCATCTGCCTTGCTTTTGCTGTCGCCTTCGATACCAATGTTGTTCATGGGGGAAGAGTTTTGTTGCGAAAACCCTTTCCAATTCTTTGTGGATTTTGGTGACGCAGATTTGCGAACGGCCGTTGTTGAGGGCCGGAAAAGGGAGTATCCCCAGCATGATTGGTCGACAGGCGTGTTGCCCACGGATGCCGCCGCATTCCAAGACTCAAAAATTGGATCTGTGCTGGATGGTGATGGGGAGATGAGAGCTTGGTATCGGGATTTGCTGGCGCATCGCAAACGTTGGATTGCTAGCAGGGTTTTGCGGCAGCAACATCTGGTCGTGGACAGTTGTATTGAAAAAGGACTTTTTGTTTTGCGTTATCAAACTGCGGTAAGTTGCGTGACAGTTGCAGTCCGACTGTCGGCCTTGCCCCATCATGATGATGTTTGTGACTTCACCGCGAATGGAGAATTGGTCATCGATTCGTGTCCAGATCGAACTTTATTGCTGCAGTTATTGCCAAATCATGCGAAGATGTTTATGCAAGAAATCACCTGAATGCAGGGGATAGTCAACCTTCCCGTACGCATATAAACGCATTCATTGTGCCTAAAAGCAGGGTCTCGAGATCTGGATGTTCTTGTCGGTTCCGGGAAATAATGGATCAGTTCAAGAAAGGTTTTTATGCGTGATGTAGTGAACTGGCGCATCGCAACGCTTTTAGTACTCGTGTCTTGGGTAAGAGGCGGCGTGGTGGGTGCAGCGGTTGCGCCTAAAGGTATCGACCAGTTACGTGAAGCTGATCTGATTGTGGTTGGTGTCATCGACCAAGTGGTGGTTGAGTCAGAGCGATCGAGGATCGAACGGGGGTTCGGTAATTATGATTGGGGTATTTATTTGACGCTCAACGTGAAAACAGTTGAGAAAGGTGAATTCTCTCAGCCTCAGATTGAGGCGCGGTGTTTTCGAGTGAAGTCTCGACGCAGTGCTACTGAATATTTGTCGGTCTTTGGGCATGACCCCATTCCTGGTGTTGGTACCAGGGTGAGGGTTTATCTGAGCCGCAGTGGGACCAACTGGAACGTCGTTCTCCCTAACGGCATCACTCCTCACGATGCCGATACTAACGAAACAGTTTGGCCAGATGGCAGTCTCGGTCAGGCTGGCGAACTTGCGGGTTTGTCAGGACTGATGTACACGTATTTGCTGCCGCTTGAACTCTGGGGGTTGGTGTTTTTTGTGTTTTTGCCTGTTGCCTTTTGCGTCTTCCGCGTGGTGCGATATTGGCGATGCAGGCAAGGGTCTGATAAAGAAGAGAGCGAGTCATTGGGTTGACTGACTGCAGACTTGCAATGAAAGTGCTGATCGATCAGAGGTGGGAAGTGGCTAACCATGCGTCAAGCAGGCTCTTAGATTGATAGTCTGTCATGTCATGTCGCGTTGACAGTTATCAGCACATGCATTGAGATGAGTACGTAACTGTCAGGATATCGACGCCTGATAGTCACTCAGTCGGTTTGGGTTCGATGTCGAGAAAGTGTCTGGATTGAATTGTCGCAACTTCGTTTGTCAGTAATGAGTGTGAGAGGCAAATGCATGTTGTCGTGATCGGCGCTGGTGCTGCAGGCATGATGGCAGCGTATGCTGCCGCTACTCAGCATTCCACAGTCATCCTGTTGGAAAAGAACAACAAGACTGGTGTCAAAATTCTGATGTCAGGCGGTACTCGCTGTAATTTGACGCATCATACTGACGCCCGTGGAATCGCTGACGCGTTTGGGCATGCAAAGAGGTTTCTGCAACCGAGTCTTGGTGCATTTCCTCCCCAAGCAGTCGTTGACTTTTTTGAATCAGCTGGGGTTGCTACCAAGATTGAGTCAACGGGAAAAGTATTTCCAGTTAGCAATCGTGCGGTTCAAGTACGTGATGCCCTGCATCGCTACGCGGTTGATGCTGGAGTAGAGGTCCGGCTTGGCTGTGGGGTGACTGGTATTCGTCCGGATGGACAGAAATGGCTGGTTGATACAGGGGAAACGGTCATCGCAACGGACCGTGTGATTGTCACCACTGGCGGAAAGAGTTGGCCCGGTTGTGGAACNACAGGNGATGCTTACGCNTGGATGACTNAACTGGGGCATGCNGTCGAACGNACGCGACCAGCANTGGTGCCTTTGTTAGGTGGNGAGCAGTGGATGAANGATTTNTCCGGTTTAGTCGTTGATGATTCAATCGTTACCGTGTTGCCCGTAGCAGGTAAGCAGAAGTCGTTGGCCTGCAGGCGAGGGTCCCTGCTCTTCACTCATTTCGGATTTTCTGGGCCTGCCGCCATGGATGTTAGCGGTGCAATCACCGCCGCTTCCTCTTTTGACNAAGTTCGCATGATCGCAGATTTGGTTCCGCAATGTTCAGAAGAAGAGTTGCAAGCGGCATTTAGCAATCGGCAAGATAGTGGAAGAACAAAAGTATCTTCGTTGTTGGCAATGTGGCTACCAAATCGGCTTGCCAATGGAATCGTCACCCAGTTGGGGCAGGATGCTCGNCTGGCGGAACTGTCCAAAAAGTCGAGGAATCGTTTGACACAGGACTTGAAACGAATGCCACTGCCAGTCAGGGGAACACGGGGGTTCGAAAAGGCGGAGGTGACTGCTGGTGGAGTTCGGCTTGATCAAATTAATCCTCGCACCCTCGAGAGTCGTATTCACAAAGGGTTGTTCATTGCGGGGGAACTTTTGGATGTGGATGGTCCCATCGGTGGGTACAACTTTCAAGCAGCTTTCAGCACCGGGCGAGCAGCAGGTCTTGCAGCATCGGCGTGAATGAGTTGCCTGCAACCATCAGCGGTCTAGTCACTGACTGCGTGCAGACCTTAAATTGAAGTGCACTCTCTAATTAAAAGTGCTGCCTCCGAGTCATCCAATAATCGTGGATTTATGCCAGATTTGATTGCCCAAGGCCCGATGAGCGAACATCGTTGGCGACGTGAATTGCCGGCGTTGACCCGAAGTACCGGTGTGTTAATTGGGCGCGACGAAGCTGACTGGAACGTGCCATGGGACAGTAAAATTTCACGGGCTCATGTTCGCTTGACGCCAATGACCGACAATCGTGTCGAGGTTTACTGTGAGGCGAACGCCCGCAATCCNGTGTTTTTCAGAGGAAAAAAAACAACGAAATTCANACTCGTGCCCGGTGAGCATTTTGTNATNGGAAGTACAACGTTTACGCTCGCGAATCGACCGGGAGCTTCGGACGCTACCAGTGACATCGACCTGACGGAGCATGAATTTAATCATGCGATGTTGCGGCGACGCAATTTTCGTGATGCAGCTGGCAGAATNGAAATGTTGAGTGCCCTGCCAGATTTGATTACCAGNAGCAGCAGTGATGAGGAACTGTTGGTNCGCGTGATCAGTGTCTTNCTGCAGGCTACGCCTNCAGCATCGGCAGTTGCGATCGCATCAGCTAATGCCAATGCCGCTGAANATANCGATGATGNATTTACGATCCTGCATTATGACAGTCGCGTTCCTGATAAGGATGGGCCAACGGTTAGCGCCAGGTTGGTAAGAAAGGCGGTTCAGCGACGCGAAAGTATTTTGCACCTGTGGTCAGCAGCAGCGAACGAAAACCATGCGTTCACATCCAGTGAGGAAGCAGATTGGGCTTTTTGTGTTCCACTTCGAAGTGAAGCCTGCCGTGGTTGGGCAATCTACGTGACTGGAGAATTGCTACCCGATGAAAGTGGCCGGCTTGAGTCTTCACTTCAAGCGGCGCCCGATACTTTGGAAGATGATGTCAAGTTCGCCGAATTAGTCGGTACCATGATTGCCAATTTGCGACAAAGTCGAAGATTGGAACGCCGGCAAGCTGCCATGAGGCGGTTCTTTGCTCCTGTCGTTATGGAGGCACTGGCTGGAAGAGATACTAATGAAGTGTTGGCGCCGCGGGAAGCAAATTTGTCCGTCATGTTTTGTGACTTGCGGGGGTTTAGNAAGCGAAGTGAGCGTGANGCTGACCAATTATTGGAACTGCTCGCCAGAGTAAGNGATGCTTTGGGGATCATGACTCGACACATACTTGACACTGATGGCGTGATCGGGGATTTCCATGGCGATGCCGCAATGGGTTTTTGGGGTTGGCCATTTCAACAGCAGGATGCCGCTCTTCGTGCGGCAGAGGCCGCATCACGGATCGTGATGGAAAGTGCCCAAGTCCGGGCAGAAAATGATTTTGGATTCGGAATTGGAATCGCGACAGGCAGAGCGGTTGCCGGTCAGATCGGAACTGTCGATCAGGTCAANGTCACCGCATTCGGGCCNGTTGTCAATCTTGCGAGTCGCTTGGAGGGCTTGACCAAACTGTTCGGGGCAAAAGTCATCGTGGACCATGATACAGCGATGGCGCTGAAAGAATCCAATGATCACCAGTTTCAACTCAGGCGACTAGCTCTCGTTCGACCGGCAGGGCTTGAAAAAGAAATTGAAGCGTGGCAACTACTCGAGCCATCCAGGCCCAATGTGCAGATTTTGAGCCCGGAACAAATCGCCTCGTATGAAACGAGCCTTGATGCCATGATAAGTGGTGACTGGAGTACAGCTTATGACTTATTGCATGCGATCCCAGCTTGGGATCGACCTAAGGATGTGTTGCTTTCCATCATCTTGCGTAATAACCGTGTCCCACCGGATGACTGGGATGGCGTGATTAAAATGCCTAAACTGTGATTAGAGTTGTCCCATAGATCATCAAGCGAGTCTCATGTCCCCAACCTCCCAGTCGCACGAATTGACGCCACTGGTTTGGGTGGGGTTGGGCATCGCTGGTCTTGTTCTCGCCATGGGTACGCTGACAGAGCAAACACCGATTGAGATGCTTGTCCCCGGCAATGGCGAGAAGCAAATCATCATTCGGTCGACAAACCGGACACATCAGTTTCCACTCTTGGGAGCAAAAGTTCCCTTGCTGCCTGGTTGGTCTTATTTGGCCGTTGATGAGGACCATCTGGCTGATCGCCCAGCCTTTGTTCATCAGGCCTCCAATTCCATCGTTCGCTTGCAAGCCAATGTGCTGGATTCATGGCCGCCGAAGGGGGTCACAGCCAAACCAGAGGTTGGAAAACACCCCGCCGGTACACTTGAGTGGGTCAGGGTCGATCATTTAAGAATTGGAAAACTTCTGCTCGCAAAGCATGGCCTGACCATTGTTGCGATTCAACACGGTTCTCAGGCGGAAGTGAACGAGTCGATCGAAGAATTCTGTGCTGGAATCAGACATTCAGACTCTGTCTATTGAGAAACCCCGTAATTTATGGCGACGGGGTGTCTGCCAATCCCACGCGATAAAAGGCGGTATAGAACGCATTTACAGGGGCTTTCGCAAGTTCAATCGCGGGTCTGAGTGCTTCGGTTTGTCTCAACCGGTCCTTGCACCCACTGAACTGCGGTGGATCTGGACGTTAGACTTAGCTTAGGCTACCCAGACTGCCTGAACGTCGGGTTTTATGCACGCTCCTCCTTTTCGCGTTTTTAGCATGTCACGATTTGGATCTTTGATCGCGTTTGTTTGTATCTTCCTCGGTACACCTTCAGCCACTTACGGGCAACTCAGTGAGCAGGATCGGAACCGCCTGATCGAGGTGATCGGGTCGACCGAGGCAGCTTTTGATGCTGAAAAGCTGCCTGATGTCGATATCGCGAAGGCAGAGTTTGTTGGTAAGCTTGCCGCCGTTGAGTCCTATTTTCAACGTGCGACCGACGCAGAAAATCGCGANGCNTGGCTTCAGTTTCTCNATCTNGAACCACTNAGAAANGCNATNCAGTCNTCCGCTGCNGACTCTGTCGTGTTGGCTGAGGCCAAGAAACTTCGTGATCGTTTGATTGGGATGACGCCGGGTTTGGAGCTCAGTGCAATTCGCAACTTACGGGAATCTGGGTTGCATCTTTCTCAGGCAATCAGCCTGAATGGCACGAAGGGCAAGAGAGTTGTCGGCACGTTGGCCGCGTTGAAGAAACTGGTCGGTGAGCTAAAAGCGACTCCTACAACGGATCAATTTGCACAGATGAGTTTCTTTGTCGGAACGATTGATTCGTCCGGGCAGGGTGAGCTGTTGGTCCGTGCTTTTCGTGAAGTTTTTGGTAAACCAAATGTAGCAGTGCTAGNTGGAACACCGTTATTGAAAAAGGCTGTCGACCGTGAGTTGACACGCGAGGAGCCTGTTCGTCAGACGATCCTTGGTACGCGTATCGTCGGAACGGCCACCATGACTGGCACTGTCAGTGCGAAATTGCTGCCATCGACTGACAGCGCTAAGATCGAATTGGGATTCAAAGCCAGGTTCAACAGCAATAATACGGGCTACAACGGTCCAGTGCGTTTGTTGACCACGGGTACAGGGGATATCGACTTAGCGAGAACACTCAACATCGATGCGTCCGGATTCTATTTGTCGGGTAATAAGACAGATGTTGAATTGAATACAACCATCGACGCCATCTGCCACAAAATGGAGCTTGTTCGCAAATTGGCGTGGAAGGCAGCTCGACGACAAAAACCAAAGGCTGATTGCATCGCAACGCAGCGGCTCAAGCAGCAGGTCAGCCAGCAATTTGAGGAAGAAGCAANTAATCTGGATCTCGGTTCTCAATCAGGGTTTCTTGCAGACGGAGGGACGGCTTTACAGCGATTGTCGTTGACANCGCCCATCCATNAGTGGTCATCCACTGAGCAGATGCTTGCGATCGATTCTCTTTTTCGCGCGAGCCACCAACTGGGTTCAGTGGATTCTCGCCCCACGGTTGACGAAACGTTTGATGTCGCTATTCAGATTCATGAGTCAGCGGTTGAAAATGCGTGTGCAACCGTCCTCGCAGGAAGGACACTGAATGAGAAAAAGCTCGATGAGCTGCTGGGTAAAATAGGCAGAGGAGTTGAGGATTCAGCCGCCAAAGAGAAAGGCGACAAAGAAGTTGCGGCAGCTGACGAGGAGCCGTTCGAGATCGTGTTTTCTCAACTGCGGCCCATTGTCTTTGAAGCTAGAGATCAGGTCGTTCGTGTTGGTGTGCGTGGTCGACGCTTCACCAAGGGAACAAGGGTGCTGCAGAAAGCTCTTGAAGTCACCGCTGATTACAAGCCAACCAAGCTTGAAGACGGGACTGTTGTGCTCAAGCGAGATGGTAAGGTCAAAGTCGATTTTGGTGGAAAGAAACTTTCCATCAGCGAAGCTGGCATGAAACCTGTCATCGAAAAATCGTTTGGAAAAGTCTTTCCAGATGTCATCTTGGAGCGAGCCATCAAGGTCGCAGAAGATGCCAAAATGGAATCATTGCGGGGAGTCGAATTTCGACCCCGACTGGTTCAAGCGGATGGTGGTTGGCTCACCATTGCTATTCGTTAGCTTGTGCTTTTGCGAGGGCTGCCACTCATTGCTTAGGCTCATCGGAATCTCGCCCCCTGTTTCCTGAGGTGTTCTTGTGCAATTACGGTACATGATTGCTATTTGCTGTTGCATGGTTTCGCTGCGAACCTTCGCTGTTGAACCCGAAGTGTTGCGCGATGTGGAATACGCGAAGGTTGATGGGCAGACGCTTCTGCTGGATTTGTATCTCCCGGCGTTGGGTAATGTGGATGACCGCTCGAGAGTCGAGAGTGGATCTGGGGTTCCCTGCGTTGTGTTTGTTCACGGCGGTGGATGGAAAGGGGGCGATAAAAAGTCTGCCAAGCAGAACGCGGCATGGCTTGTCGATCATGGTTTCGCAGTTGCNAGTATCAACTATCGTTTGACTGATTCCGCNCAGTGGCCTGCTCAAATCGACGACTGTTACGAGGCAGTGCGTTGGGTTCGGCGTAAGTCAGAAATCTATGGAATTGCTCCTGATCGGATCGGAGCTTTTGGCACCTCAGCTGGTGCGCATCTTGCTGCTTTGATGGGGACNCGTGTCTTTCCCGGCAAGGAGAGTGTTTCCAGTCGTGTGCAGGCCGTGTGTGATTGGTTCGGTCCAGCGGACTTGATGACCATGCCACCAAATAATATTGGGAATGGACGAACCGCTGAGGATGTCGCTGGGTCAAACGGGGCAAAATTGCTGGGTGCCACGGTACGTGAGGTCCCGGATTTGGCGGCGGATGCAAGTGCGATGGATCATGTGAGTGGTGACGCAGCGGCTTTTCTGATCATGCACGGTGATCAGGATACGGGAGTCCCCGTGTCACAAAGCACTCGTCTTCACACGAAACTGGTGGCGAGCGGAGCTCTGTCAGAGCTGCATGTTGTGAAGGGTGGAAAACATGGCGGACCACTGTTTCGTACAAACGATGTCAGGCAACGTGTGCTGCATTTCTTTCAACGAAGCCTGATGAAAAACTGGAATCAGGGAACGGGGCCAAATGCCAGGTTTCGCATTTTGCATGCGGCTGCACCAACACGTTGGAGCGTGGTTCGTGATGAGGGCATCAAATGGAAAGTGACGCTCCCAGCTACTGGTCAGAGTACTGTGATTAATTGGGGTGACCGGATCTTTTTTACGACGATGGAACCCGTTCAACAGGATTCAACCATTGGTTCGAACATCGTCGCCTGGTGCTGTGATGCGAATACTGGCAAGACTCTATGGAAACGCGATGTTGCAGCTAAGCACCCACTCCGTTTATCTGGATGTTTTAGCGATAGCACCGCACCTCCTCCGGTCACTGATGGGCGATCTGTTTGTTTCTTCAATGCATCGGGAACGATCGCATGTTTTGATCTCGATGGAGACCTGCAATGGAGTCGGGAACTGATGGCTGTTGGCCGCAGTCAGCCGACACTCATTCAAGGGTCTGTGGTTTTTATCAAGCAGAGCTACATGCCTGATGGAGGTGGGAAATTCACGCACGATCACGGTGATGCGGCGATCGAACAGTGGACGCAACTACAAGCCATCGATCTTCAGACAGGCGAAGACCGTTGGGCAACGAGTTGTGGCGTTAATATGGGTTGTGTGCCATTACTTATGACTCGAACAGATGGTCGTGATGTGATGGTTGTCGGTCGTGGAGGTGGGCATTCACCCCCCGAAAAACCAACAGGCATTTCAATGATTGATGTTGCTGATGGGAAGACGCTCTGGACACTACCGTTGCCGAANTTCATGAGTACGATGACCTACAATCTCGTGGGCGACGATGTGCTGGTTTTTGACGCTGGAAATCATCTATGGGTTGATGCATTGACCGGTAAGGTCAACCGGCAAGTTTCCATTGTCAAAGATGTTTCGGTTCGACTGCACGGTGCTGGCGGGTGGAAGACAGAATCGACAAGTATTGCGAATGTGAAAAAACCACGATCGATTATCCAGCAATCGAACGTGCTTGCGGGATCATATCACTACTTCCGCAGTTACACAGAACCGTGGCTGGGAAGGGTCGATTCCAGGACTGGACGCGTTGAATATTTGCAACTGCCTGTCCAGATGCGTCCAGGGTCCGAACGGCAAAANGATGAGTTGTTGTGGGGNCCCGAGGATATGGATGCGAAGGTGCTAGACGCTTTGAAGGGGGCTAAGAAGAAGCAGGCAGCAATTCCCATTACCATGTGGGCGTTCAAAGAGAANGACATGAAAGATGCTGGTGGAAACTTGGTGATGGGCGACCAACGATCCAAGGGCAATGGTTGGGGACACCATGCATCACAGTTGCCAACGGTAGTCGGAGACTGCCTCTATTTACCGACGATGGCTGGTACGGTGTACGTGATTCGTTGGGGCAGTGAGACGCTCAACGAAGACGCGATTGTCGCCNTCAATGACCTCGGGCCTGTTGGCGGTTCGTGGAATCGAGCGAGTTTGAGTTACGCAAATGATTCCTTGTTTGCACACACAATCGATGGCTTGATTTGCATCGGTAACTGATTGAATTATGATTCGACAATCTGTCGTACAGTTTTTGTCGGACAGCTTTAATTGCTGGTTCGAAAAAAACTGTTGTGGAGTAGGTTCTGGCTAGAAACGAGTTTGGTATTGCAGGTACAGGAACTGTCCATCAGCATCGCTGGGGACGCCTGGAGTCAGTTTGTAATACTTGCCGGGCTGGAAGATCGAATATCCCAGAAGAAGGTCGTTTCGTGGATTCAAGGCGAAGTTGATCAAAACATCCAACTCATGACCCAAGTCGCGGTCTGCTGCTGCATTGGTGGGGTTGAAAGCTGTCATGTCCGCGTTGTACGGAGTTGTTTTCTGATCCAGAAAGAAGTAATGGTACCAGAGCGTCAGTTCAACTTTTGGGCTGAGTACGGGGGTCGTGAACTGAAGACTGACATCATTGATGTTGCGACGCCCAAACAGGTCCATGAAGCCGAGATACCAATGTGATTGAGGAAATAATGCATCGAATCCACCGTCGCCTCGCGCGGCGGGGATCTCATTGTCTCCGGATGCCCAGTCGTACCACAGCCACAGTCGGGAATCTTTTTTACTGTGCGGATGCAGGCCGCGCAAACGGTGTCCCATGCCGGCAGTGACAAATCCTGCGTCGTGATTTCCATACCCCGGACTATTGCTGCCAAATTGGTAGGCACCTTCAAATGCAAACAACTTTCCGGTTTTGGTTTCGCCTCGGAGTCGGGTGCCAATGGTTTGGTAGTCGTATTGTTCGCGTCGGTTATTGAGCCTTAAATAATAGGCGTCAAAGTTCAAGTTTTCAGTGGGACGCTGTGCAGCGTAAATTCCATAAAAGTCAACTTCCTCGTCGGCACGGTTGCTGTTTTGTCCAGAATCTAGGTTACCAACTGGATGAAGGAAAAAAGCATCAGCTTTCCAACGGTGTCCTTGGTGATTGATTTTTACTCCATCAAAGGTTCGTCGGTCATTTACCCAGTTCAGTGGCGATACCAGTCGTTGGGATCCATAGCACTGTTCTTGACGCCCAATACGCAGGCTCAATGTCTCTGTGAGTTGTGCGTCAAGAAAACCGTTTTGTATGCGATCAAGCGATGGGCTGCCGGGGCCGGTCGGCAGGATTTCCGCAGTCGAGCCACCGTGCAGGTATTCACCATAGACACGGAACCAGTCATTGATTTGGTAGTCCGCAAAAAGTCGCACTCGCGTTAGCCAATAATCATCACTGTCACCGGTCAAACCACTTCCAGCGACGTTCGATTCGTCTTGGAATCGAATGCGGGCTTCGCCTCCAAGGTCCACGCGTCGTTGCAGTAACCCTTTGAAGCAGTCACCTGGATAACGCGAACCGCGGTAGCAGGGATCATTCAGATAACGAAAATCGTTTTCAAAGAAAAGGCAACGGTAAGACGAACGCATCGCAGAATCTGCGCGACGTATCTGAAGGCAGGTGCATTCGTTTTTGCATTGGCAGGCAGGAATAAGACTGGGTGGAACTTCGATGATTGATGGTGTTTCCGATGCAATCGATTCAGGCTCAGCAAGCTTCGTTGCAATACGCTCGATCGGCGTGAAGTAGGGCATCACGAGGTCGGATGGCGATGACTCTGAATCGGTCTCAGGATCGAATGTGATATTCTCAATCACTACCGGTTCGATCGAATGAGCGATCTTGGAATCCAAGCGGATCAGGGTCACAATGAGTGTGATCCCTGCTGCGACGATCAGAGCGTGTGGCCAAAGCCGACTTCGCATGGCACTGGATTCCTTTCAGCCATCACGAGGCTGCCGGATGTGATGACGGCAGCATGAGTTCGGAATGAGTCAGGGGTGCGTTGGGGATACAGGTTCCGGCAGCAAAGCCACCATATCCAAAGATAGGTTTTCAGCACCACTCGCGTTCATTCCTCAGCAGGACGAGGCATCCTCGCCATCGTTCCAATAGAGTAATCGGGTTAGGGTGGGAACGGCCATCATGGCAAGTGTGGGGTTTCGTGTTCAGCGAGCAGCACGATCNGTGAGAAAAGGACTGAACCACCGAATCGTCATGATGCCACTGATCGGAATCGGTCATTCCAGACGTGAGGCTTGGGCTGATTGTCCTATGCCTGAGGCCAATTCGGTGTTGGTCGCCAGTTGCACGGTTTCATCTCGCATGACTTTCAGGTGTACTTGATTATGTCAGGAAATAGCGATTTTGATTGGGCGNGTAGGTCGTGTTTGATGATCCTGCCTGCGACCGCTGACGTACCAATTGCCATCGATGAAAAAGCGTAGTTTTCGTTTCTGTGCTTTGGTCACGCCGATCCGCGCGGTGCGACATACTCGGGAGGCCGTTTGCCCACTCTGGAAAATACCTACATTGGAGGAATGAACAAGATCCGAAAGGTCGAGTGAGCGGTCGACACCGAGTGCTTGACAAAGCATTGCTGGTCCCCGAGTCAATCGACTCAGGTCGTCAGTGCCACGTTGACGCTGCATTGTGGGCAGACCCCATATCGGCTCGATGGCCCGGATCAGCACAGCACTGCCCATCCCCGACGACTGTGTCACAGCATTCAAACAATACTTGGCATGAATCGGATAGACGTACAATGTTCCAGGCGGGCCGAACATCGATGCATTTCCAGCGGTTTTTCCCCGAGCACTGTGGCTGGCTGCATCACCACTGGCCAAGTAGGCTTCGGTTTCAACAATTTGCCCACCAATCCATTTGCCCCGAGTTTTTCTAAGCAGTGACATTCCCAATAATTCGCGGGCTACGTGCACGGGATCACGGTCGTAGAATGAATGCGGTAAGCGATTTTGTGAGGAAGGTATTTTCATGAAGAAACTTCAAAGCCAAATGTTAGCGGCNCGGTGGATNGTTCCCGTTACGAGTGAGCCCATTCATGGTGGTTGGGTGGAAATTGACGATGGCCAAGTGGTTGCCTTTGGCTCCGGTAAGGCACCTCGCCCCGCTAAGGATCTGGGTGATATTGCCATTCTGCCTGGTCTGGTAAATGCTCACACGCACCTTGAATTCTCAGACTGTTCAGACATGATCGGTTNCCCAGGGATCTCATTGCCGGAGTGGATAGGTCAGGTAGTGAGTACACGCCGGGCCACCGATGGAATAAGCCGTAGTGAAGCCATTGAGCGGGGAATGACGGAGTGTGCACGCACGGGGACGTGCTTGGTTGGTGAGATTACAACGCCGCCTTGCAACTATCCGTCGCAGTTAAATGATGTAGATCTCATCTCTTTTGCAGAGGTGTTGGGATTGAGTTCGGAACGCGGCAGAGAACGTCTTGACGTTGCAAAGGCTCATCTAGGGCTTGATGCTTGCAGTGGGGTGAGCCCGCATGCACCTTATTCTACCTCTCGGGAAACTCTTGAAGCATGTCTTCAGGTTGCGAATGCTAAGCAGCGATCTCTGGCCATGCATGTCGCCGAATCACCGTATGAGCGAGAGTTATTGGAATCCGGTGCCGGNCCGTTCGCTGAGGCTCTTAAGTCGATGGGCGTTTGGAGGGACGATCTTTTTCCATGGCCAAAGAATCCCTTTCTGTGGCTGATTGAGCAATTGGCAAGGGCTCCACGGTCGCTGCTTATTCATGCAAACGACTTCAGCGAAGCAGAAATAGTGAAGCTTGCAGAGTATCCCCATCTGACGGTCGTNTACTGTCCGAGGACCCATCATTTTTTCCAATATGAATTGCATCCAGTGGCGACCATGTTGTCGTACGGGNNGCGAGTGGCCNTGGGTACAGACTCAAGAGCCAGTAATCCAGATCTCAATCTGTGGAGCGAAGCACAGTTTCTGTGGCAGCACCGCGTTGATCTCGCCCCAGAATCTGTTTTGCGGATGGCTACGTGGTCTGGCAGTGAAGCTTTGGGACGCGATGACGTGGGGTGTATAAGCGCAGGCTGCCTCGCGAAATTGGGATTCGTCCGAAGCACTGCGTCCACGAAGGAAGACCTGTTCTGTGACTTCGCGAACCATGAATACGCTCCCCTGGAAGACCAAGCCAGTTAGCCACTATTGAGTCCGGCCTGAATCCCGTCAGGAGCGAAGATGCTCCGCCCTCCATCGACTGGAATGCAGGTGCCTGTCACAAAGTCATTTTCACACAGAAATTGAGTTGCGTGCGCAACGTGTTCAGGAGTGCCAACCTTACCTNCCAGTGTGCTGGTTGCCATCCTTTGTGCAAACTCCTCGGTCGCCTCTTCGCCCAGTAAGACTGGACCGGGTTGGATGCAATTGACGCGGATCCGTGGATTCCGATGTCCGAACTCAACGGCTAGTGATCGGGTCATGGTCTCGATCGCNCCTTTACTGGGGAAGTAAGCGGCATGGTCCAGATAAGGACGTACTGTGGCCCAGTCGCCAATGTTAATGATAGATCCACCCATCGGCTGTGCCACCATTCGCAGTCCNGCTGCTTTGGCACATAAGAAAGACGCGATGGAGTTGATTTCAAAGTATTCTCGGATTTCACCAGCAGTGATCTTTTCCAAGGGTGTCGGCTGCCAGATCGCAGCGCTATTGACCAGAATATCGATCCGCTGGAATTTTGTTACGGTTTCGTCGACCAATCGTTCCGGCGTCCCTTCATCGCACAGACTTCCTTGTGTGACGATGGCCTGTTTCGAGTGATTGTCACTGATGTAACGGGCAAGGTCTTTNGCTTGATCAACACTCGTATTGGCGTGCAGCGCAACCCGGCACCCGAGACTGGCCAAGTGGATAGCGATTGCCCGTCCGACTCTTCGAGAACCGCTTCCGGTAACCAGTGCAACCGGTTCGGGGCAGTCAAAAACTTCTTGCAGCTTGGACATGTTGATTTAGGGGTGAAGTGTCGAGAAGACGGAATTCAAAGGTACTTTGCGAGTTCGCCACCGCGAGCTGCCCNGGCATCGACTTTTGCCGTGATTTCCGGGTCTTCAATTAGCGGNGGNGCGTGATGTGGTTTGATCCTTGCNTCNATNACCAGTGAACCACTGCAGCCCCAATGTTTGTTGACAGACTTGGCACCAAGGCCGTCCATATCACACGCNGGGTTGCTNCGNGTGAACGTGGTCCACAGCCAATTGCTCATCGAGCGAGCGGCAAAGTCACTATCGTCGACAAGTGTTATCAGGGGCAGTGNTGCAAAACATGGCCTGCTCGCCATGCTTTTTACAAACCTCTGCAAATCNTTTGTTGACTCGNCGTTGGTAAATCGAGGTGCCTCGATCGCGATGATGCCTGGTGCAACGATCTTCGGGTTCTNGAATCCTTCTGGCAATGTCANTTCNNGTGGTAGGTCNGTACCCAAGCTGCGTTGCGGTGGCCCTGTCGCTGCAATCACCACTTTGGAACCCTGATTNAATCCACTGCCAGAGTAGTCAAGCGTGTCGATCGTGGTNCGAGTCTGAAAGTGCAGGTCACGTTTCCAGTCAACGCGGGAAAGGATGTGNTGCATGTAGCTNTCAATNTCATGGATGTTCAGCTCATTGCTCGGATCATCCGTGATGAACAGATACTTGGCTAATGAAAGTTGCCCATTGCCGAGAATTGCGTTGGCCTGAGTCAGTAACTCTTGTGGTTCCGGTCTCTCTAAATATGGCATGTAGCGTTCGCTACCAATCGCCAGCAACAGTGGATGGACACCTGCAGCGTCCACGGCATGAACCGCCTTCACTCCTGGGATCACTGACGGAATGATGGGATCAGTGAGTTCATGGATCAGCTGCCCAAAAGTGGTGTCTTCCTGCGGTGGGCGACCAACGACCGTGAATGGCCAGATTGCATCTTTCCGATGCCACACGTGTTCAACCTGCATCACCGGGAACTCATGTTGCAAACTGTAGTACCCAAGGTGATCTCCGAAAGGTCCTTCCGGCTTGGTTTGGTTGGGATTGATTGTGCCCACGATCGCAAAATCAGCGTCAGCGTAAACCGGCGCATGATTGCCCGTGATCATACGGATTCGTCGACCGGCCAAAGCCCCACCAAAAGTCAACTCCGTAAGACCCTCTGGAAGTGGCATCACTGCGGCAACTGACATCGCCGGGGATCCACCAACTGTGATTGCCACACGAAGTGGCTTGCCTCGATCNAGAGCAGCTCGATGATGTACNCCCATGCCGCGATGGATCTGGTAGTGCAGTCCGACTTCCGTGTTTGGCTCGTACTGGTTACCCGAGAGTTGTACCCGATACATTCCAAGATTGACCTGCATCAAGTTCGAAGCAGCATNTGGATTATCACTCAGTACTTGCGGTAGCGTGACGAAGGCACCTCCATCGTCGGGCCAACATTTGACTGCGGGCAAGTCAGTGATCTTACACATCGACTTCTGAACGGCACCACGATTTACCTTGCGGGGCAGCATGCTNAGGGCAGTGAGNGGCACGCNCGCGTAACGAANTGGTCGTTTTGGCAGCGCNGAGGGATCAATCTTTACCTCGATCACCCTCCGTACCGCCTCGAGGGTTCCCCTGAATAAATACCTCGCTTGTTCGAGCGACCCAAACAAATTTGAAGCAGCCGGGAAACGGCATTCGCGGATGTTGGTGAACAGAAGTGCGGGGCCGTTGTTCGCGTACACACGACGCTGGATTTCTGCCATTTCCAGACGGGCGTCGACTTGTTCATCGATCTGGATCAGGTATCCACCTTTTCGCAGGTCTTCGACGGCGTCTCGGGTTGAACGATGCTTCACGGGTGGAAACACTCTTGCACACGGATGGTGTTGGGAACCAGATCAGGAAGGGTAGGATAACCGCGTCTGGCAACATAGACTAACGATACTCGTGTATCGGTCATCTTGCCCCTCCCATCCACAACCACTTGAAATACGTATGTTGGACAGCAATCCAATTCCATCTCCGGAACTTTTAACCGTTACCGAAATTCTAGAGCAGAAAAGCGATGTTTTGGTCGCTGGTCTGACGGAAGAGGGTAGCCTTTCGTCAACATTGGATACGATTGATAACTTGACCGGGGGCTGGGTCAAGCGTCTGGTGGACGAAGGCGAAATACGTGGAAAAACAGGAGAGTTGACTCTGCTCGCCTCTCCGGCCGATACGGGGCCCCGAATGCTTCTCATCGTAGGATTGGGCTCGAGTGAACCCGACAGAGACTTGGCGTTTGAGTCGGGTGCCATGCTGGTTCGTCGCTTAGGCGATCGGCAACGTGAAACAGTTGTCGTTGCATTGGGTGAGTCTTTCCCCCAAATCACCCATGATGCACTGGTTGCCGGTGCTCTGTCAGGATGTGAGCAACAGGCGATTTATCAATCCGAGCCAGCATTGCGGGTTCCTGAGAAGATTCTGTTTCATGGTGTCTCCCAAGAAGATCTCCAGCGGGGGCAAGCGATTGGTGAATCTATTAACCAAACACGGCGTCTGGTGAATGAACCGCCTGCGGTTGTCTTTCCCGAAAGTTTTGCCAAAAAAGCTATTGCTCTATTTGAGGGAAGCTCTGTCAGCGTGGAAGTTTGGGATGAGCAGCGATTGATTGCTGAGGGCTGCAGGGCCATTCTCGCGGTGGGAGCAGGATCATCCAAATCGCCCCGACTATTAATCTTGAGGTACAACGGGGGTGGATCAGAAAAGCCACTGGCTTTGGTCGGAAAGGGTGTCACCTTTGATAGTGGGGGGCTATCGCTTAAGCCCAGTGCTGGAATGCTTGACATGAAATGTGATATGGCGGGTGCAGCTACCGTGGTCGGCGCCATGCATGGAATTGCCAAGCTCGGACTGAAACGTAATGTCATCGGATTTTGTGGACTTGCCGAAAATATGGTCAGCGGTGATAGCTACAAATTGGGGGATGTGATTGAGACACGAAGCGGAAAAACGATTGAGATTCACAACACGGACGCCGAGGGTCGTGTGGTGCTTGCCGATACGCTCGATGTAGCGATCCAGCATGAGCCACGAGCGATGGTTGATCTTGCCACGCTCACGGGTGCCTGTATGGTGGCTTTGGGAACGGATATTGCAGGTNTGATGACAAACGATCAGGGAGTTTGTGACGAAATCCAAGCCGCTGCTGGAACGGAGGGGGAACCNGTGTGGCAACTGCCAATGTTCGATCTCTTTGACGAAAAAGTCAAAAGTAAAGTGGCAGATATTAAGAATGTTGGTGAGGGCCGCTGGGGTGGCGCCATNACGGCCGCCAAGTTTCTNGAAAACTTTGTGGGCGACGTGCCTTGGGTTCACATCGATATCGCAGGTCCCGCATTNGCTGATGGGGCCAAGCCATCAAGGGATGCCGGTGCGACTGGCGTGATGGTACGAAGCTTGATCCGCTGGGTTGAGAACAGCGATNTCTAAGAAGCTGCCTCTCGTCGAANACAGCAAAACAATCACGCACTTCGTTGACGTCAATGAAGTTGCGTCACNTGGTTCCTGGCCAGAATTTTTTCCACTTGCTTTCGCCAGCTTTCACCGCTGCTTCACTATCNTCTCCGACTCGTTGGTTCGTTCCCTCTAGTTTTGAGGCCAATTCACGGATTGCATGAGTGATGCCTGCTCGAGGTGCTTGTGCGATCAACGGCACACCATTGTTGCGGACTTCAACCATGGTTCGATAGTCGTTAGGGAGCAATGCGAATACTTCTCGCCCCAACGTTTCCTTTGCTTTCTTCAAGCTGATTTGGCCGGATTCCAGACCCGCGCGGTTCACGACGATCTCAACCTTATCCTTGAGGTCGTCCATTTCCTCGAAACTCATCATCAGACGGACGACATTGCGTAAGCAGGGCAGGTCCAACTGAGTCACCAACACAACTTTGGATGCACTTTCAATTGCAGCCATGTCAATCAGACTGTAAGTCTTCGACAGATCGATAATCAGGTGTGTGAAGGATGCTTTCAGCAGCCCGATGACTTTGTGTATGTTGTCTGCGGTGATCGTGTTGGTGTCATGCAGTTCAACTGGTCTGGGAAGCAGATAAAGCCCACTGCTATGTTTGGTGAGTGATCGCTTCAGCAACTGGATGTCGAGGCGGGACACATTCTGGACAACATCAGCCAGCGTAAAATCAGGGATTGAGTCCAGGAATACATCGGTGTCGCCGAGTGCCAAATCAAGATCCAGCAAGGCAACGCTGTTCAGGGTGTTCTCTGCAAGCACGCAACCTAGGTTCACGGCCGTGCTTGTGGTACCCACTCCCCCTGTTGCACCTGCAATGGCGATCACTTCACTGCTACGAACCCCACCGTCCATCGCACCAAATCTTTGGTGACTGACATGCTGAAGTGCCCCAGACAAGTCCTCATCTGAAACTGGAAGCATCAGGAATTCTCTCGCTCCCGCACGAATCGTTTTAAGAATCAGTTGTCCATCGGCATCACGACTCGCAGCNAGAATTGCGGTTCCAGGAATTTCGGTTGTCAGTCTCTCGATCAGTTCAACCGCNTGATNGGGATTGCTGTCGAGTGCTACAACGCCGACATCCGGGTTCGTCTGCTCCAGCACATCCGGAAAGAACTCGTATCGTGAACAGTCAGCCTCCAACCACACCATGTCCAATCCCAAAAGCATCTCCTTGAGGGATTCACGTGTGGCGTCGTTTGGGTCGACGAGGGCGATTCGTAATACGTTACTCATGCGATTGCTTGCTCATTGTATGTCTGACGACTTGCAGCGCGAGCGATTGTAAATATNTTTCTTGTCTTTCTNTCGCTACTTCAACGGTGGTGCAGTAATGGAGATTCCTTCACCTACAATGACCGGTGCCTCCCCGGGGACGATAGCTCCCGGCGGAATGGCCTCCTCGTGTCTGAATTGTCCCGGCATGACTTCCGGCATCACACTGTAGCCACCGCCTCCGTTGTTGCAGTTATCACCCCCCAGCAAGTTGGGAACTTCGATGTGACCGCGAATGTACAAATCGGTATCTCTAGGTGACATTGAATTGAGGCCCGGTCCGCCTTGTGGCACTTGGTGTGGATCCAACGCTTCGACTAGTTCAGGGGTGACCGTGATCAACAGTTCGATATCGTTTCTGGCTTCAGTGACCCGTCGAAAGGCTGCGCCGATGTAGGGTAACTCGCCAAAGAACGGTGTAGATCGCGAAACGGCCTCGGTGCGGCTTTGAAGCAGCCCCGCGATCGCGAAAGTCTGCCCTGCCTGCAACTCGACAGCAGTTTCAACATAGCGAGAGCTGAAAGCAGGAACATCAATTCCTTCTGCGCTGATCGAACGTGATGGGTCAGGTTCTGTCACCTCGGGGCGGACTTCCAAACGAATTCGACCAGGGCCGACGACGAATGGAAGAAAGTCGACAGCGGTACCAAATTCCTCGTAGTTCACAGTCACCGAATTGTTGCTCGGGACAATGTAGGGAACACGTCCACCCACGTTGAACCTCGCCGGGCGACCGTGCGTCGCCACAACTGTCGGCTCAGCAAGGAACTTGATCAGATCCTGTTTGCGTAAGGCTGAAATCAAAGCCTGGAAGTCACCAGCGCTGGTGAAAAGCTTGTTCGTTACGGCGAGACTGGCTCCTGCCGTGGGGATGGCGGTGGTGCCGCTCGTAGCAGCTCGGATCAAGCCACTCGGTGCAGAATAAAAGAAGGAACCCGTGGAAACGCTGCCCCAGTCGATACCAAGATCACGCAGTTTCGTACGAGACACTTCCATGATTTTTGTGTGCAACAGAACTGTCTGGACTCCAACAACACGAATGTTGTTGACGACTGTTGTGTAGAACTGCTCTGTAATTGCTACGGCTCGGTCGACATCATCTACGCTGGTTACCGTTCCGGAAATGATTGCGCTATCCTCGATTGGAATGACCTTCAGAGTCGCCAACGGAAGTTGGCTTTTCAAAATTCCTTCGAGCTGCCTCGCATCGGCCATCACAATGACNTCCACGGTGTAAAGCTGGTCATTGGTATCCCAAAGATTCAATTGCGTCGTGCCAGGTGTCTTTGCAAAGATCTGAATTTGATTCTGAGAAACCGGAGTCGCCCCGACGACCAATTCGTTGTAAACCTGAAACTTTGGGATCCGTTCTTCAAGAGTCAGGATGCGGCTACTTTTCACAATCATTTCAACCCGTTCGGAGGGTTGAGAGATATTGTGGGCAACAGCTGACCCGGTCGAGGTCAAAACACCCGGTGCGGTCTGGGCGTAAATCGGCCGAGGGCACGCGACGGAGATCGTCGTGGCAATCAATACTGCGGCCGAGAGCCGTGCCATCAATCGGTTCGTTTCCATCGCTGGGTCATCCTTGCTGGACCAAATTCGAATCCGTTCGAATTCTGCCCTACCAAGTGAGGAAGTTCTCACTGCAGTGGCGACAGAGGTCAGTGCGTTTAACGGTTGTAAAATGAAAGGTTGTTGCNAGAATCAGCTGTCACTTGATGGGCTGACCCAAATAATCTCAGTAGGAAAAAATCCCCGAACCCAACGAGTTTGCGTCAGTTTCCCTCATTCGAGGGTGGCTGTAAGAATGGGCTGTCGTTCCCATTCAGTCTCTGGCTATCGTCATCTTGTTGGACTTGCACAGGAAGCGTGCCGGTCATTGGCTTTTGTGGTTCCGCATCCTCGGCCCCCACTTGCCCGATTAATACCGGTAATTTGCCGTCCACAATGTAGTACTCCAGCATTCGTCCTTCGACGAGTTTGAACATGGTAAAGCCCTCGACTTTGTCTGCGGCGACTACTGGTTCAACAGTGACCACTGCTTGCCGTTGTTGTCGAGCTGCTTCTCGGTCCTGTCGAGCTGTTTCAATTTTCTGTCGAGCTGATTCTTCTTCCTCAAGCCGCAATCGCTCTTCTTCTTTTTCCAGTTCCATTCGATGGTTTTCGATCATTGCGAGAAACGCGGCAGCAGCTTCGTTTGAGCCATCCTCGAGGGTGTGAGCTTGATCGCTAGCCTTGTGCAACTCNATGTCCGCCAGTTCTTTCGCATACGACCATGCGTCTTTGTCTTTCTCGGGGATCAGTAGTTGCAGATATCTGGCAGGCTTCCCACGCTCATCATCAGTGCGTCGTGATGTGTCTCCGTCGATCGANAAGACACGGATTCCCATNAAGACTGTTTGTGATCCAGTTCGGGGAATGAAATCATCCTTCTCAAAGAAGCCCACAACGTCCACTCGATCCCCTGGCTGAAGCGAACTGGCAATACCAAGTCCACTGGCGTCCATATCAACAGCTTTCCAGCCATTTGGGACGCTTGTCCAGTTTTCGTCCATTAACTTGGCAAGGATGATNGGCTCGTCNTCATACAAACGTTGNTTGGCGTACTTGCCTTCGACCTCTGCCAACTGTTTGCTNNCGCCCTCCGGGACCTTGTCNTCNGGCCATCGCTCNAATGCGANCTTNTCNCCTGTGATTTTTTCGCCNACNTCGATNGACGCTGTGGTGACAAAGATTTCGACCATGCTGGTCGTATTCTGGTTNCCCTGAGCTTTCAACCATTCNCTGGCCAGAACGGCTGCAACGGTACCGCACACGCAAGCAAGCAGAAGATAAATCGATTTATTACGCATGGCACTGAGTCGTTTGAAACGAGTTACCCGTCGGGTCTTGTGGTCAGTTCACACAGTGCATGGCACAGCGTGACCCGCCTTAAGGGGCTTTTTCGGCATAACACATTGGATCGCTGCAACCCGCAGGACCGTTGAGCTANCATCAATACGATCGGCGNTCCCAACGCAATCNGTTGGACCCNCCCAATCGTTAGAAGTTGACACNNANGTCACNCTGNNACCGCTGNTCAAACGAGCNTGCCNGCAATCGCAAAGTAGGCAATTGACCCGATCGCCATTGGTATTCCGTAGGGCAGCNGGTACATGGATGGTTTTCTCTCTCTTGCGATTTCGGAGAGCTTTTGAGGATCTCGCACAGTTTTCCACTCGTGCAGAATCTGGTGTGCCATGGCAAGGTGCTTTCGCCATTGTCCACTACGAAGGATCATGAACATGGCCATGATTCCCCCCACAATGGCGGTTGCGGCAAATGCGTAGAGCGTGACTATGATGCCGAGCCAAGCTCCGACGCCAGCAAGTAGTTTGACATCACCGGCACCCATTCCACCAACATTACGGAGGACCAGAAGCAGCATCATGCCGACAAATGTGCCGAGCAAACTCCATCCCAGGCCGATCATGCCGTCTTGCATGGTCCAGTGGAGCCAGCCGCAGGCAATGAAAGGAAAAGTAAGCCAATTAGGTACTTTCAAAATTGCGCCATCGATGATTGCGGCGACAATCAGGACGACGGTAACGAACCAGACGGTCCAGTTTTCGGCAATTCCTTGAAGTAGCGTTTCCATAGTCAGTATCCCCGTGATTTGTTAGCGAGTGGTGGGTGGCGAAGGAAGCGTGGGGTGCCTTACTTCGTCATTCATGCGGTTCGACGACCGTCAGCGAGGCCCTATCAGCCAACTGAACATTGCGAACAGTAACGTCACCAGACAACAAGACAGTTGCCAGGCGTNGGCGGCTGCGTCGGCNGGCAGTAATGGGAAGTCCATGGGAGGATCCCGCAGGGGACAGANGGTGGTGCGATGGAGATCGGACCANGAGGAGGCGTCAAGTTATCNATCTCAACGCAAACATCCCGGCGCCACGGTACGGTTCCCTCTATGCTGGAACCGTGCCGAGAAGCGACGAGATATCTTCAGTGTGCTGCCAAATATCAGCAGCAGTCGGATCAGTCACCGGAACCGGCGAGCTCATTGCCAACTTTTTCAAATTGCTCGTTTGCATTTTCACCGATGATTCCAACGGCGCCCACGCAGACAACTACGATGAGTGCCAACATAACGGCGTACTCAACTGCNGTTGGCCCATCTTCTTCTTTCAGAAAATTNACGATGCTGTCAGNGAAATTCTTCATTTCTCTCTCCTCGCGAGTGAGAAGCATATCGGGTGGATATGCGACGACGACTTAAAATGCATGACTCAACATGAATCAAGCTTTGATAAAGGGACAGCCTCGTCTCCGACTTTCGTCTGACACGCCTTGGNANGGGGACGCGGTCATGACCGCGAACTCATNTTCCCTTGGCAACCCGGCGGTCCAATACGCNCGCTCATGCATTCGTGCACGATGAACAGATTGGATCCGTGGCTTTGCGCCCCGCCTTTACAGACGGTTTGCCCTTGTCCCGGGAGCAAGGCTGACCAAAACAGCTGTCATCGCGTTCGTGCGACTTGTTCCGTTTTGGCAGCGAGTCGAACAACGACTCACTCACTTATTTGAAGGGTAAGACAAAATACAGAGCTGTCAAAAAACTCTGGTCAACGAAACCTTGTCGATCAAGATGATCGTCCGAATATACGGATTGTGATCATTAGGCGGCCGCTGACTATGTTTTGGTACCACGGTCACCACCCTCTTGAAGACTATGAGCGTCGAGCCGTTGCTCGGAGCAAAATCTTGGTCCGATTGTGGTTGAAGTGGTTTGGNCTGACCATAGACTGCCCAGCGTTCAGAGCTTACTAGCGTTCAGAGCTTACTAGCGTTCAGAGCTCACCAGCAATCTGGTCTCAAGGGTGATCTGAGCTCACATGCGATGTCCATTTTTTGGACCCAGTTTTTGAGTATTGCTTATGCACGCATCCGTCAACTCGGTTTCCACCCTAGTGCGTTGTGATTCGAGTGGGCTTTTGGAGGTACCGGATCAGATCCCGAATTTCATTATTTGAAAGTGTTTCCAGAAGCCCATCCGGCATCGGAGATTTCTCAGTCAATTTATGGTCTTGGATCTTCTCCTTGTCGAAACTGAGGTTCTCGGTTGCCGTTTGGATCGAGATCGTGCGATCTGTTTCGTTGGTCACTAAGCCGTTGAAGATGCGATCGTCAGTAGTGAGCAGAATGCTCATGCGATAGTCCTTGGCAACGACCGCGCTGGGATCGACCATATTACTCAGCAGATAGTCAATGTCATTGCGATTCGATCCTGTCAGGTCGGGACCGATCTGTTCGCCTTCACCGAACAAACGATGGCAATTCTGACATAGTTTCTTAAACAATCGTCGGCCATTTCCGAGTTGGGCTTCCGCAGGCGAGGAGGTTTCCAGTGATTCTTTTAGTTGGTCAATTTTGCTTTGTATCTCATCCGGTGTCGTCCGAACCTCGCCCCATACGCGTCCAATAAGACGAGTAAGTTGAGGGTCACTGAAGCTTTTAATCTGCCTGACCTGAAACGCGGATAAGTCAGTGGCTGATATTTTCCCGTTTTCTATCGCTTGAAGCATTACTCGCGCGAATGACTTTCGAGACACAAGCATTGACATGACTTGCGGGCGTACCGGGCTGCGGAAATTGCGATACCGATCAACAAGCTTTTGTCCAATTTCAGGTTCATCAAATTGAGATAAACCTCGGGCTGCTAATAGATTTACATGCTGGTCAGAGAGGAGTTCCTCACAGATTTTTCTTGTTCCGGTTGCATCGCTTTGAATAAGGGTCTGTAGGGCTGCTGAACGTACTGCGGGTTCCCACTGCCCTTTCCCTCGTGCAATGGTTTTCAGTTCTTCGATGGCTCGACCATCGCCAAACACCACACTTAGTTCACGAACCAGATTTTCGGTTGCAGGTGACTGTTGTCTGGTAATCAGGTCCCATGATTTTGGGCGTGGAGCATTGATTCTACCTTTTAAACCAAGATTGACCCCCGTCAGGACCGTGCGTAGATAAGTACCCTTTTGAATTGCTGCATGTTTCAACAGTTGGTCAAGTACTCGCGGAAACGCATCCACTTCTTCTGCAAGACAGCGTGAAATGAGCTCCAAGGTTTTCGGGAGTTTGCAATCTTTGGCAACATCAACCAGTTCAGCAGGATTTTGCTTGGTAACAGGGATTAGTCCGTACCAAATCATCAGTGGTAGGTTGTGGTCCGCTTTATCTTCCTCGCGACTGACAAGCGCCTTGGCCAGCACGGGGCGGAAGTCGAGCGGCAGTCGTTGCAGTGTGGACGCAAGGCTCAAACGAACTAGGGCTGAAGCATCATCGTTCGCTATCGCGACCAAATGCGGCATCAGTTCTTGGGCCTGTTGTCTCACCCGTTTTCGATCAGACACAGTGGCGGTCGATGCTCCCATAGCATCATCAATCGGCCAGTCATCTGTCAGGAGGCGAATGGACCAGCTTCTTAGTGATTCATGTCTCGCCTTGGACAGCTTGCGTAATAAAGTCTGGTCAGCACCACCTAGCACATGCAGTGTCAATAATGCCTGAACCTTGGTCGTTGGATTACTTTCTGATTGTTCAAGCAGTAACTTCAATCTTGGGTAGCTGGACGTAACATCGCTTGTCTTGGCACGCCTTGCCAGTTCCAGTCTGGCTTGACGCGTATACCAGTCATTGCGGCCAGCGTGGACGTTGACCAACTCGGCTAAGGACCATGTGGTGAGATCAGTCGGTTTAGTCGTGACAGGCTTTTGTACGTTGCGGACCTTGAAAATACGTCCACTTGTTCGGTGCACACCCGTGTGTTCGTGACACTCGCCGGCATCACTCCAGTCCAACACAAAAACAGCGCCATCTGGACCAGACCCCAACTCCATACCACGGAACCATGGATCTTTTGCGAGCAGCAGGTCTTGTCCGTGCGATGCGACGTACCCTGAGCCGTTACGACTAAGAATTTCCTGATTCGCTCGTCTGCCGTGAAAGTTCAGAGTGAAAAGGCGATCGCGATAAATCGGTGGCCAATTGTCTGCTTGGTAAACCATTGTACCCGAGTGTGCATGGCCGCCGCCGTACGAGTTGGCAGTGCCGTTTCGTGATTTGGTCCAGCTTTGTCCAGTATCAAAGTGCCAGTGATCAGCATGGAAATCAATCAGCTCGTAGGTCCGACGATTTGGATCCAGCACGAATGGTCGTGTGAAATGCGCACCGGGAATCAAATGCCATAGGTGTCCGTTTACAGTGTTCACGAAAAAGGCTTCACCGAGAGAATTCCAGTCATGCCCCCATGGGTTCGTCGTTCCGGTTGTGAGTACTTCCACTCGCTTTGTTTTTGGATGGTAACGCCATATTCCGCCCTCCAACGCAAGTCGCTCACCCTCAGGTGTTCCAGGCACTCCGATTTTAGCGGGGCAGGATCCACCGCATCTTCCATACAGCCAGCCGTCGGGTCCGAATTGCAAACCATTGGCAAAGTTGTGGTAGTTCTGCTGTGCAACAGTGAAACCGTCAAGAACAATTTCGCCAGCACTATCTGGCACATCATCGTGGTCGAGGTCAGGAATGAAAATCAAGTTGGGTGGGCACATCAGCCACACCCCATTTAAGCCGACTTCGATTCCGGTCAACATTTGGACATCGTCAGTAAACACAGTGCGTGTTTTGAATTGGTCCTCGGTTGTGTTGTCGAAAATGACAACTCGGTCTCGCAAGTCAAGTTGAAAACGTTGCTGCCGCTCAGCATAAGTGTAGTTCTCAGCAATCCACAAACGGCCCTTGGCATCCCAAGACATGGCGATGGGGTTCTGGACATTGGGCTCAGATGCAAAGGCTTTCGCGATGAGTCCCTTGGGCAGTTGCATGCTCGCCGCCGCAGCTTCTGCAGGCATCAGCGTTTCATCAGATAATGGTTCGCTGTTAAATAATTTGGGGAAGTCAGCCGCAGCACTGTTCACGTACAGCAGGATCAGGATCCAGAGAAACGACCGCATCACACAACTCTCTGATTACCAAGTAGGGTCTGTAAAGCCAGTAATGGCTGTCACGCAAGAAGTGGTTGAACAACTCTGCCATGCACATCGGTGAGGCGGAAATCCCGACCTTGGAACTTATGGATCAAACGCTCATGGTCGATGCCGAGCAGATGCAACACTGTTGCGTGCAGATCATGAACGCTTACGCCGTCTTCTGCAACGTTGACGCTGTAGTCGTCGGTGCTACCGTGGTTGACCCCACCTTGAATTCCCCCACCTGCCATCCACATGCTAAAGCAACTTGGGTGATGGTCCCTGCCATAGGATTTTTCCGTCAGCTTTCCCTGTGAATAGATGGTTCGGCCAAATTCCCCACCCCAAATGATAAGCGTATCATCCAGCATGCCTCGTTGTTTGAGGTCACGCAGCAGTGCCGCGGTGGGTTGGTCTGTATCCTTGCACTGTTTTCCAATCTGTGTGGGTAGATTGTTGTGCTGGTCCCATCCTTGATGAAATAGTTGGATGAATCGCACGCCCCGCTCCGCGAGTCGTCTGGCGATCAAGCAGTTGTAGGCATAGCGACCCGGTTTCGTCACCTCGGTTCCATAAAGATCCATGACATGCTTGGGTTCATTTGAAAAGTCCAACAGATCCGGGACAGACATCTGCATACGATACGCTAATTCGTATTGCGCGATGCGTGTTTCAATTTCAGGGTCTTTCACCTCGCCAAATTTGATCTGGTTCAATTGCTTGAGTGAATCGAGCATCACGCGGCGTTGATCACGTGAGATCCCAGCGGGATCAGAAATGTCGAGAACTGGATCACCCTGGTTTCGAAACTTCACGCCCTGATGTTTCGATGGCAGGAAGCCACTACCCCATAGGCGATCGTAGAGAGGTTGGCCAGTCTTGCCGCTGCCTCTACTGCTAAGGGCTACAAATGCCGGCAAATTGTCATTGTTGCTGCCCAAGCCATAGCCAACCCACGAACCAATACTTGGGCGGCCTGGTATCTGGGACCCTGTCTGCTGAAATGTAATGGCAGGGTCATGATTGATCGCGTCGGTGTGCATCGAACGAATGATGCACAAGTCATCCGCCATGTTTCCAATATGTGGCAACGCGTTACTGATCCACGAGCCAGATTGTCCACAGCGTTTAAAATTGAAGGCGCTGGGCGCGACAGGAAAACTGGCCTGGGCTGAGCTCATGGTCGTTTTGCGCTCGTCCGGATAGATGCTCCGTGGTACTTCCTCTCCAAACCGTTTTTTCAGTTCCGGTTTGTAATCGTAAAGGTCCATTTGCGCAGGACCACCTGACTGGAAAAGGTAAATCACACGTTTCGCGCGGGGTGTGAAATGCGGCAACTCGGGCAAGCCACGGTGCACAGTTGGGTTTCTTTCCTGTGCATGGCTCTCACGGTTCAACAATGATGCGAGTGCGAGTGAGCCCAAGAGCATCGATCGACGTGAGTACAAGTGCTGGTTCATGGGTGTGGGTCCTATTCCTTGCTGATGGTCTCATCAAGGTTTAGCAAAATGTTGGCAATCATGGTCATGGCTGCATGTTCCACCACGGGAATTGTCTGATCACGCTGTCTCTCGCCGACTGCCAATAAGAGTTTGGCTTCGGCGGGATTTGCCCTGAAGTGTGAAAGAAAATTCCGGTGGGTTTTGCCCATGATCTGCAATTCAGCAGGTGCAGGATCACGACCAACCGCTAACCGGTACCCGGCTTGAATTGCCTGTTCGGGGTTACCTTTTGTCGGTAACCACATTCGTTCAGCCAGGCAACGCGCAGCTTCGATGAACAGTTTGTTGTTCATCAAGGTGAGAGCTTGCAGTGGTGTGTTGGTGGTTTCTGTTCTTACCACGCACACCTCACGTGCCGCAGCATTGAAATTCATCATGGTGGGCGGCGGTATCGTTCGACGCCAGTAAGTGTAAAGACTGCGACGATACAGGTTGCTACCTTGGTCCTGCTTGTAGTTGTTGTTGGAAATTGATTTCCAAATTTTTGGTGGCATGTAGGGTTTGGTGGATGGCCCACCTATCTTTTCAACCAACAGACCGCTCACCGCGAGTGCTTGATCCCGCAGTGTGAAGGCAGGCAGTCGACTACGAGGGCCACGGGCGTAAAGTTGATTTTTTGGGTCACGTTCACGTAGCCCATCTCGGAACAGTGATGATTGTTGGTAGGTTTGGCTCAGGAGGATCTGCTTCTGAATCGTCCGGATATTCCAATCATTGCGGATGAGTTCTAACGCCAGCCAGTCAAGCAGTTCGGGGTGAGAAGGTGGGGAACCTTGAGATCCAAAGTTTTCACTGGTTTCAACCAGCCCTGTGGCAAAAAACTGCTGCCAGATCCGGTTGACTGCAACGCGAGCGGTTAACGGGTGTGATGGGTCGAACAGCCATCTTGCTAATTCCAACCGGTTGGTGGGTGAGGCTTCATCCGCATGCGATAACGAATCTGGAACGCCTGCTTGTACCGGTGACGACCGATCGGGCATGTTGTACTGCCCTCTCAGAAGTACAAAGGTCTCTCGTGGTTGCTCAAGTTCGTGCATGATCATCAAGGTTGATGGTGATCCTGCCTGCGGACGTTTCAGCCCGTTACCTTGGTCTGCCCTTGCGTTGTGGAGTTTGACTGGCTCTGGGGGAATGAGCTTGTTTTCCTTGGGGCCCAAATTGGGCCAACTCTTGGGGACCTCAATGAATGGTGGACTGTTGCCATTGTTGGGGCCAACTCCCCATTCAGCCACATTGTTGAAGTAGGCAAATAATTCGTAATACTCACGCTGTGAGATGGGATCGTATTTGTGATCATGGCACCGCGCGCATCCGATGGTTAATCCTAAGAAAATGGTCCCGAAGGTATCAACACGATCGACTACGTTCTCAGTTCTCCATTCCTCGGGTATCGAACCGTCCTCAGAATTGATTCGGTGATTACGACCAAAGCCCGTTGCAATTTGTTGACGCAGTGTTGCGTTTGGTAGCATGTCTCCAGCGATCTGCTCGATGGCGAACTGGTCGTATGGTTTGTTTTCATTGAATGCATCAATGACCCAATCCCGCCAGACGTGTTGATATCGATACCGGTCATTCTGGTAACCATCTGTATCTGCATATCTCGATGCCTCCAGCCATCGGGCCGCCATGTGTTCGCCATAGCGGGGCGAGTGCATCAGACGCTCGATCAGCGTCTCAATGGACGCCTCACTCGTATCACGAATGAATTCATTCATCTCCTGTGGGCTTAACGGCACGCCTGTCAGATCAAGCGAGATTCTGCGTGCCAATGTTTCGCGTTTTGCCGGTGGCGACGGAGNGAGGTTCTCAGTTCNCAATCTTGCCAGNATGAATTGATCGATTGGNCCGTTTGACCATGTGTCATTTGCAANTTGNGGAGGGGGCNTGTTANNTGNTGGAGNAAAAGACCAGTGANTTTCAAANGANCCTCCCTCTTGGATCCATNTTTTCAGAATCGATTTTTGCTCTGGTGTAATCTGCTTNAGCGATTCCGGAGGCGGCATCAGTTCATCAGGATCGNTGGAGAGNACACGGCGGATCAGTTCACTGGACTCCGGATCATCTGTGTCAACGACTGTCATGGCAGAGTCCGCCAGGTCAAGTCGCAGGTCGGCCTGTCGGGTTGCGGCATCAGGTCCGTGACAATGAAAGCAGTTTTCTGAAAGAATGGGCCGCACGTCACGATTGAAATCGAGGTTCCCAGGATCGCCAAAGGTTACGATCGGACAAAACAATAGCAACAGACAGGCTGTGACGCGGATCATGCAAAGCACTGGGTAGGAAGACTCGGTACGTCTGAGCAACTGGCGGATCGGGAGGTAACACTTNAGCCAGTTGAATGGTGGGATTCCTCACGCTCACAGTCTAATCAATTCCACAGATTTCTGCATGAATATCTGAAGGCTTGATCAAAGGGGGCATCGGCGTCAGATCAAAATGGAAACGGACTGCATGCTGGTCGATTCATGAGCAATCGCGATTGCGCACGGTGGCCCTGTCGCATCGTTGGTAGTATCACGCCGGTAATGCAGCGAGTCCCGCAGCAAGGTTAGCTAAGGCTTGGACAGCCATTGGAAAACTGAGGGACTGATCCCTTCCGTTTGTTTCATCAATATGGCGGATTTTCCGGTGGATTCGTAGGCTTTCGCGACTGCCGGTGGAATCTCTTTTTCGCCCATGATGGTTAACGCATGGGGTGCTCTCAATGCGAGTAACATTGGCAAGTCTCCATATTTCACAGCACCCGGGACAAAGTTCACGTCCTGGTATTGATCGACCTGCTCGAAACGAAAAGCATTTGTATCGATTGCTGCACGTGCAATGGCTGGTCCCGCGATTGCCGCGGCAGGGGTTGCCCAAGTGGATGAGCCATCGGTTGCCAGTAAGTTGATTGATTCTGTTTTAAGNGTTTTGGCGAATGCTAATGTTGCAAGAAGATCAGCACATCGTTCCGCGACTAGTGTGCGGTTATACCCGAATGTGAAGGCTGAATAAGCTCTCTTGTCATCGACAGTACGTTGCAGTGTATCGCTAGTCGCATCTGCCGTGGTTTGCAATTCACCTTGATCAAGCAGGTCGGGTAGTACAACAAATGTATCTTGATCGATCAGTTTTTGTAGCTTGGCATCTGGGGTGCCATTCTCGGTAAACAGTGCTGCTTTGCCGCTATCGGTGGTCCAGATGACAGTTGCCTTTGGTTTGCTGCCAGCTTTGCTCAAAACCAACAGTGGGATGTTTGACTGTCGAGTCTCATCATGCACCAGTATTTTTTGAATCTGGATGCCGTTGTTGGTTTGTTGTCCTTGATCGTCAAAGGTGATTTGGTCAGGAATGCTCTGGTCAAACACAACTTGCCAAGCACCCGCGTACGTGCGGTTGAAATTCTGCCTGGCGTTTTCATTATCAGTCTTCAGCATCNCCAATTTCTTGGTCGCTTGGTCGTCGAACCACTTGCAAACAGATTTTTCATGCTCGATNCCAACATTGGTGGGTGCCGGGTGTTCTCCACCCCAGATAGTCGTCTCTGCAGTGGTCAGGGGTTCGTAGTCCTGCTCAATCACCGGATCATCGAGTCCGAGTTTCAGGTGGCGATTCATCCACTGATACATGGTGGCACGCGTGACGTAGTTGTAATTGTGCTTGAAGTGCAGCATGGGGCGGCAGTAGACATCTGCCTCATTTCCAATCATTGCATAGAGCCACGCTAGTTGTGGGTATCCGTCTTTCATCATGTCGCGTGTCCAGTCGTCCGCGGCGGTCATTGCTTGTGGTCTGGGTGCAAACAGGGCAGCAAGCTCTACATTTCCTGTATCGATACGAAGCAGGTTGCAGTTTTCACAGTAACATCCACCTTGCATGGACGTTGATACCATTCCATTTGGAAAAGAGACTTTGATGCGGTCGTCAATCGCACCTAACAAAATGGATTGTGTGCCGCCTCCGCTGCCACCGGTGACTGCAAGACGCTCCGGGTCCACATCAGGAAGAGCGGCCAAAAAATCAAGTGCTCGGATCGCATTCCAAGTTTGTAGGCCCATGATGGACTGCAGTCGAAGATCTGCCTGGGGGCTGTAGAATACCCACTCGTCAGCAGATGCATCACGTTCCTCAGGTCGAACCTTGGCATGGCGATGTGCGACTTCCCGCGAAATTTGTTGAGAATCTGCGTACCCCAACATGTCAAAGATGAAGCAAACGCATCCCATCCTCGCCAGTTGTGCACACCTCGCGAGTTTTGGTCGCTTGCCTGATTTGGCGAAGTGCTCTGCACCTTGGGCAATTTGTTTTTCCACTTCGGCGTCGCTGTACTCTTGCATGCGACCGCCATGTCCATGAGGGGACAATACTGCCGGACGCCTCGTTTCAACTGGACCATCCGGTCGGAAAAGCAAACCTGTCACATAATGCCCGGGGAGGCTTTGAAAGTAGACCTTCTCAATCGTAAAACCTTTCCGCTGTGTTTTGTCAAACACAACTGCTTCTAGAGGAGACTTGTCGGGCATGGGCCACAGTCCAGTTGCAACCAGGACTCGCCTACGGAGTTTTTCAGCGCGATCGTACCATTGCGCGGGATTCCCCGGAACTTTGAATGGAAAGTGCCCATTCAATGTTTTTTTTGGGCCCAAACGAACATCATCAGCGACCTTGTTCTCAGGAAATACAGTTGGCGACTGTGCCAACGTGATTCCTGAAATGATAGTCAGAGCGACAAAGATAGAGAGCGTGAAACGCACTGTGAACCTCTTGCAGCGATCGAATGAGCGGAAAGAACATCCAGGATGGTCAATCGGGACTCGCATTTGCCGGCAAGAAAGCCAACAATGTTTGCCACGTTTGTCCACGTCCGTCAGTCCAGTGATACAGATAGAACTATGCGTACAATCTTAACCGCCAATCCGGGTGAAATGGGAATCTGGGTGGCAAAGCATGCCGCTTCTGACCTCCGTCAGGCGATTTCCGACAAAGGAAGTGCTAATCTCGTTGTCGCCACGGGTGCATCACAATTTGAGGTGCTGAAGCATCTGGTCGCAGCGCCCGACATTGACTGGTCAAAGGTGACAGGATTCCATCTCGATGAATACGTTGGAATTTCAAGTGATCATGGTGCATCCTTTTGTGGATATTTAAAGGAACGTTTTGTTGACCATGTCGATTTAGCTGACTTTCATTATCTCCGGGGTGACGCAGATCCACAGTCGGTCATTCGTGAAGTTGGGGCTTTGCTGAAAACAAGNCAGATTGANCTGGCACTGGTTGGAATAGGNGAGAATGGCCACCTTGCGTTTAATGATCCGCCCGCTGATTTCGAAACGGAAGATCCTTACTTGGTGGTTGAGCTTGACGAGCCTTGTCGCATGCAGCAGGTAGGGGAAGGTTGGTTCGAATCATTGGAGGTTGTGCCAACGCATGCCATTAGCATGTCAGTGCACCAGATTCTAAAAGCAGCGAAAATTTATTGCAGCGTCCCTGATGAACGCAAAGCGGAGGCTGTCCGAGCCACGCTTGAAGACGAGATTGCCCCAGCGATTCCAGCCAGTATTCTTCGGAAGCATGCCAATACGACATTGGTGATTGATGAGGCAGCTGCCACAAAGCTTGGTGCTGAACTCAAGAGCAGATTGGAACGTGGCGAATGAGCGGATACATCGACTTGCAAGTCAATGGTTATGCAGGCGTTGATTTTAATTCCGACCACCTTTCGACCGATGAAGTGGTCCGGGTGTGTCGTCGATTGAAAGTTGATGGTACTGATTCGATCTTGGCTACCGTGATTACGGCACGGCTTGATCTGATGATTCAGCGCATCACTCGCCTGGTTGAGTTGATCGAGGCATCGCCAGAAATTGCGGCGTGTATTTGCGGTATTCATGTAGAGGGACCCTTTTTGAATCCAGCTGATGGATTCATTGGGGCTCATCCGGCATCTGATGCGATTCCGGCTGATATCAGTGTGACCGACCAATTGCTGGAAGCAGGAAATGGAAATATAAAAATGGTCACGCTGGCCCCAGAAATGGACTCAGATGCCCGCGTTACGCGCCATCTAACGAATGGTGGAATCGCTGTGGCTGCTGGGCATAGCAATGCATCTTTGAATGATCTGCAACGGTCCATCGATCAAGGGCTGAAATTGTTTACGCACTTGGGAAATGGCTGTCCTGCTTCATTGCCTCGGCATGACAATATTGTCCAGCGTGTACTCGCTGTCAGTGACCAGTTGAAGATTTCATTCATAGCAGATGGTCACCATGTACCAGCATTCGCGCTCAAGAATTATTTGGGAATGATTCCCGATGAAAATATTGTTATCGTGACTGACGCCATCAGCGCGGCTGGACTTGGGCCAGGGAGCTATGAGCTCTCGGGTCAAGTGGTTGAGGTCGATGACGATGGTGCTGCATGGGCTGCATGCCGTACTCATTACGCAGGTTGTGCTTCGACGTTCCAACAAATGATCGAAGTATTGAAAGGTCCTGTTGGCGTTAGCGAAGAGCAAATTCGTCAATGGATGATTGCGAATCCATTGCAGTTGCTTGCAGCAGACCAGACGCACGCCGGCTGAATTAAAACTAGTTGTTACCAAGAAGAAAAGGTGCTCATTGTGGGTGGTGAGGGAATTACAGACGTCATACGTCGTCGACGCACTGTTAAGCCAAAGGAATTTTCAGATCAAACGATTTCACAGGAAATCATTGATGAGATATTGGAAAATGCTAATTGGGCTCCAACTCATGGCTTCACAGAACCGTGGAGATTTTCTGTCTTCACGGGTGATGCTCGGTACGAGCTTGCCGAGTTTCTTGCAGCAACCTACAAGGCGGTTACGACAGAAGATACCTATCGCCAGAACAAATATGAGGGAATGAAACGCAATGCGACCCTTGCCCCGGTCGTGATTGTGATTGGGATGAAGCGGCAGCCCAGTGGAAAGATTTCAGAGTTGGATGAGATTCAAGCAGTTGCTTGTGCCGTTCAAAATATGCACTTGACGGCCACCGCGCACGGAATCGGGGGATTCTGGTCCAGTAACGCTGCAGCTACCAGCGATCAAATGCGTGACTACATTGGACTGAGTGGTGACGATCGCGCGTTGGGTCTGTTTTACTTGGGATATCCCTCAAAGGAATGGCCCGTGGGAAAACGCCAGCCAGTTTCCGACAAAGTTCGCTGGGTTGAATCAAAGTCGAGAGAACAACGGTAATGGAACGCTAGGCTAAGGAGATTGGCCTGTTACGGAGTCTGGCTGTAGAGGAGTCGCTGGGCTGGGTGTCGTAGCTCACGCTGCAACACCGTCAACCAGATCACTCTGTATCGGATGAAGTTGGCTGCAATTTGACAGCCTGTTCTGCAAGCTGATTGTCTGCCAACAAATCAGCCCATTGCTGGTTCCATTCACTGCGGTTGCGAATTTGCAATTTCCTGCCTCGAGCAGCTTGCATTAGCACAATCTGCGGGGGTTCCGCGAGCCGACTGATATTTAATAAGTCGGGTGCGTCACGATTTCGAGTTGATAAATTAGTCAGCTTCAACGAGTCGACATTTTTGATGAAGAGAGATGCAAACAATGCCCAAGAGGAGCCTTCGTTGTTGGCTTCCAGTGAAAATTGAACATCGGGATTCTTCAGGAAATCTTGTAGGGCGATTGTCGCACGAAGAATGTCATAGGTCTGCATTCCAGCGGCTGTTTGACCAAGTTGCATAAAGCGTCGTCTGATCTGCGTGCGTTTTTTTGCTTCATCAGACCATTCGGTCGGTCCAATGCCTCGGGGTGCTATGTAGGCGATGGTTTCTGACTTGGCGAGTGCAGCAATGCTTTCCCATTCACTTGCGTCAGGTCGCACATCAAATGTGTGGTGGGGGACAAGGTTGGCGAGGCCGGACAGAGTTGCCGACCATTCTGTTTTGTCCAGAATATGCAAGGATAGGGAATTCGGCTTACGGTCGGTGGGACCGACCAGATAGACGCGGAGGCGGTAGGGATCCTGGCTAGTGAAGTCAATGACGCGTACGTGGGTGTTGGCCTTGGTACCCTCAGCAACCAGTTTCGGGTCAGTTTTTTCTGCAATTGCTGGCCAACCACCAAAACACTTTTGGCGTATCAGTTGGCTGGTCGTTTCGTCCAGTTTTCTGGCTGTTGCAACCTCTGTGGGCAGGTTATCAGTACCCACAGTGGGAACAAATGTCTCATGGATGGATGTGACATTTTCGTCGGAGGGTAATACTGGAAACACTTTCAAATCTTTTTGATCAAACAGTGGTGCTGCAGCAGAGGTGATCAGAGAATCATCATCTCGCAGGTAATGATTGAACCATCGAAACGCATGAATACGAAGCTCTTGTGTGTCCTTGTGAGGGCCCTCAGTGATATGCAGTCCCAGTTTGTCGCCGGCATCGTAGAGCTGGTAAATTTTCTTTGTTCGTGTGTACACATCAACCACGCCATCAAGTGGGAATATGCGATCTTTGTCAGTGTTGGAAATAAGTAAAGGCCGTGGCGCGACGAGTGCTGCAACCATTGGGTAGTCCCAGCGATACGTGTTGACCATGTACATGCAATCACAATGCCCCTCCACGCAACCATCGACCACATGGTTTTTCAAACTGGTGATTCCTGCGACCGGGACAGCCACTTTGATGCGTTCATCGATTGCTGCGATCCACCACGAATAAGCGCCACCACCACTGCGGCCAGTCACTCCGATTCGTTCGCCATCGACTTCGTCGCGTGATTGCAGGTAATCCAAAGCTCGGACGCAATTCCACGCCTCGACGCCCGCCGGTGTGTAGCCTCGATTGTTCCACCACCACATTTTCTCACGATAGGTTCCGTGGTGGATGCCTTCAATTTCGCCGAGTTGGATCGTGTCAATGGTTAGGCAGACGTAACCATTGCGTGCGAACCACGCACCATGATGTTGGTAGTGTGTTTTGTTTCCAAGGCTGACTCCATCGCGTTTTACACGTCCGTGACCACATACGTAAAGGATTGCCGGGAGCGGTGCGTCTTGCTTTACCGGGCGATAAAAATTGCCGGTCACGTAGAGACCCGGGCGTGACTGGAAATGAATACGCTCAGCGATCACTCCGTCACTTTCGACGGAGCCAGTGATTCTTGCATTGAGTGGGGTACGCTCTGGAAATGGATCGAGTCCAAGCATTTCCAGAAGTTGGTCGTGGTACTGATCACGTCGGTCAGTCCAGTCGCTGAGTGAATTGATCTCAGCGAAGGTTTGATTTGTAATTTCAGCCGTCTGGTTTGCAAAGTAGATTTTTGCAAGTTGGTCCCCATCACCCGCAGCAGGTTCCACAGCAAATCCCAAGCTGGACACCATGAGCAAGGCACCAAGGATCATGACATAACGCATCGCATCTTCCTGAGAGTGGGGGATGGTGTGTCGGAACCGGTTCAGATCGATTTCTGGGGATGTAAGTGCGTCCCCACTGCATCATCACGCTGCATGTTGCAGGCTATTACTTGCCGGAATGCTGCCGGATACTGTGACGTGATTATAGTTCCAGAAACAGCCGAGCTGGGTCTTCAATCACATCTTTGATGGTCTTCAAGAATCCAACTGCCTCTCGGCCGTCCACAATCCGGTGATCGTAGGTTAGTGCCACGTACATCATTGGGCGTATCACGACATTCCCATCGAGTGCGACGGGACGTTGCTGAATGGAGTGCAGCCCAAGAATTCCACTTTGAGGAGGGTTTACAATCGGAGTACTTAATAGTGATCCATAGACACCGCCATTGCTGATGGTGAAAGTGCCCCCGATGAGATCCGTAGGCTGCAGCCGATTTTCGCCTGCCTGCTGGGCAAAATTGCCGATTGACTGTTCCACGTCAGCAAATGACATCCGTTCGACATTTCGCAGGACGGGTACCACGAGACCTTTGCCGCCTCCAATTGCTACTCCAATGTCCTGATAGTGTCGATACACAACATCATCGCCTCGAATCTCCGCGTTCACGGCAGGGTAGCGTCGCAGTGCTTCGACCGCTGCTTTTGCGAAGAATGACATGAAGCCAAGTTTGACACCGTGCCTTTCCAGAAATTGATCCTTGTACTTTTTTCGGATCTTCATCACAGGATCCATGTCAATTTCATTAAACGTGGTGAGCAACGCAGCGGTTTGTTGGGCCTCCACGAGTCGTGCTGCGATAGTACGACGCAACATGCTGAGCGGTTTAATCTCTTCACCACGCAATTCGCTGTCGGTGGTGAGGAGGCTGGTCTCGCTACGAGACGTTGGTAGTGCTGGGCTTGATTTCTGTTCTCGAACAAATGCGAGAACGTCTTCCTTCAAGAGCCTTCCGCCAGGTCCGCGAGCTGGAACCTGACTGGCTGATAAGCCATGCTCATCCAGCAGCCGCTGCGCGGCTGGCATCACAAAACCACTGGCCTCAGGGTTGCCTGGTTGTGAGCTGGCCGCAGGTGCGGCGGTGCTTGGCGCGCCGCTCGAAACTTCTGCCGGCTTTTCACCCGGTTCAATGGCCGCGATCACGTCCCCGACGTTCGCGAATTCCTCTTCCTGTTTGCTGATGCTTCGGAGAAATCCAGATGCTGGTGCCGGGATTTGTACCGACGCTTTTTCGGTTTCAATCTCGACCAGATCTTCTCCCGAATTGACCCAGTCGCCCTCCGCCTTCAACCATTGGCCAATTTGTACTTCGCTGATGGACTCACCGACTGTAGGGACTTCGACTTGGATGGCTTCACTCACGGGGATGTCTGTAAAAGTTGGAGACTGAAAGTTGGAGACTGATGCGGGTGCTGGTAACACACTTTATGTATCTGGACAGGATACCGAGCTTGCACACAAAAGTCAGGAATGGGGCCATGATTTTGACATGGTGAAGGCCATCTTTTTGCCCACAACAGTCGTTTTCCTACATTCTGATCAGCCGTTTCACATCAAACGGGTCTGGACGTTCCCATTATTCGGGTCTGGTATTTCAATCGGGATGGCTCGATTCTGAGGAGCTTGAGGGTTGCATCTTCCACGATGATCACAACTTCTGCTGTGGGTCTAATTCGGGGAAGCGGCCTACTCGATTCACGAATGTCCCGTCAGCAGTTCGATGCTTCTTATGGTGTCTGTCGGGTAAATCGGGTTCGTGACGGCCGCTTGTGTTGGTACACCCGTGGGTCTTGCAGTGGCAAAATGATGGCGGAGTCTGATCGTGGTAATCCGATTCAATTGACCGCAGTTGTATTGCTGCTGGTGGGTGGTGGGTGGTACTTTCTTCACCACTACCGGATCGATGGTCTCGATGAGGTTTCGGTTTCGTCCAAGCGAGTGAACGAAAGTTCCGAGCAGTACATTTCTTACACGGATGTACCTTCGTTCGTGGAATCTACTGATTCAAATGGGCCCGCGCCGCAGTCGACGCCTGATCCGAGTACATCGGTCGCTGATTTTTCTGTCGCTGAGCAGACAAAATTGGGCTCATTCGCCGCCACAACACCGGCGGCAAACATTGGTGGTTTGAAAATCGCTTCCTGGGCATTGGATGGATTTGGGCCTACAAAGCTTGCCAATCCTTCAGCAAGGCAGAACGTAGCTCGTGTGGTTCGGCAGTTCGACGTGATTGCCTTGCAACAAATCGCTTCCATCGAAAGAGATCTGATACCACGTTTGGTCGAGGCGATCAATCAAGGTGACGGTCGCTATGATTTTGTGGTGGGGCCTCCGACTGGCCCGGTTGATCGTCCTGAGCAACTTGCGTTCATCTTTGATACGGCTCGAGTAGTGGTTGATCGGCGACAGACGTATACGCTTGACGACCCTGACAACCAAATGACCTTCGATCCATTGGTGGCATGGTTTCGAGCTGCTCAGGGGCGGCCGGGGCAAGCGTGGACCTTCTCTTTCGTGAATCTGCGGATCGATCTTGCACGGGCCCCCAATGAGGTTGCTCTGCTACCAAAGGTTATTCAGGCTATTCGGGGTGATGGCAGACGCGAAGATGATCTTGTGATTGCAGGATTGCTTCAAGCTGATGACGCTTACCTGCTTCCAACACTGACCAGCAAGTCAGTGAAAGCAACGGTTCGGAATCGCCCCACGGATATTTTCGGACGCTATCAAACCAGCAATCTGTTATTTGATACGAACTCAACGACAGAATACATGGGACGTGGTGGTGTCTTCGATTACCTTGGCACCTTTAACCTGAACCTCGCTGAAGCCGAGACGGTGACCAGTCACCTGCCCGTGTATGGTGAGTTCTCTGCTAACGAAGGCGCAACTTACTGAACTGCGTTGAAATCTGTGCTGCAGGCGGCGAGGTGCTAGCAGTCTACTCGCTTCACGCTCAGGAAGTTATGAACAGGTATTCCTGAACGCAGGATTAGCTAGGGCGAAATCTTTGAGATTGAAAAAATCGTCCTGACGAAAGAGCCAGTGTGAACTCCCAAGCTTACGAAGCTTAACAGGGTGTCGTCGCGTTCAAAATCAACTTAGTATTCACGTACGCGGATCGCTTCTTCTTTTCTACGCAGGAAGACATCGAGCACTCGCGGATCATAATGTTTTCCACAGCTGTCAATCAGGAACTTTCAGCATCGGTCAATCGGAATTGCTTCTTTGTAGGGGCGTGCCGAGCTAAATGCATCAAGAACGTCAGCAACAGCGACGATTCTGCCTTCGATCGGAATTGCATTGCCCGCCACCCTTTTGGGTATCCCGACCCATCCCATTTTTCGTGATGCGTTGCAGCAATGACTGCAGCCAATCGAAGGACAGGTGAATTAGTGGATCCCATGATCTGGGGACCGACCGAGGTGTGTGTTGTCAGGCAGATCGACTCCTCATGAATGAGTGGATTCATAATCCGGCTGCCAATATTGCAGCGTTTCTGGATGATCTCGAATTCTTGTGGATTAAGTTTCCCAGGTTTCTGCAGGATCGCATCCGGGATACTACTTTTTCCGACGTCGTGAAGTTGTGCTGCTTGAGAAAACAAACTCCGCCGCGATCATGGCTGCATAGCGACCGACGCGTGTGACGTGTCTTCCTGTCCCAGTGTCACGGAACTCGCCCGCTCGTGCCAAGCAATGAATGGCTTCTTAACGCGAATGAATCAACTCTTCTGCACGGATTCGAACCTGCTGTTCGAGTTTTTCTGAGTAATCAGCCAGGTGATCCTGATAGGCTTTCACTGCCAATACATTTTCCAGACGCAGTGTCAGTTCACTTGGATCGACGGGTTTGGCAAGGAAGTCAGAAGCGCCGAGCCTGAGAGCTTGGAGTTTGACTTGCGGATCGTTGGCAGCCGTCAGGACGATCGCGGGTATCATCATCATTTCCTGATCACGTCGCATCATGCGGAGCAACTCAAGTCCCGATATATCGGGCATCTTGATGTCTGGCAGGACGATGTCTGTCTTGTGTTCGCGAAGTATAGTTATGGCCTTCGCCCCTCGGGGCGTAGCGACCGGATCTTCAAAGCCTTCTTCTTCTTTCAAGTTCGGATTAGACCCGCTGCGCAGACGTCCACTCAGTTGCCTGCCGGAATCCGGGGATCTGCCTCGCTCGGATATCGCACAGACACCATCCCATCTCGCGCCACCTCATGTTTTTCCGAGTGGTGGCAGGACGCGAACGCAGAGAGTCAGATGCAATGATTCCCCAATTGGGTACCGTCAAGCGACCTTTGCATTCGCTACAAACACTCAATCGCCATCAAAGACCGCGTTCTTAATGGCTTGAACGATCGCTCGACGACTGATCGCAGATTGCGCGGCGCGTTCAACATCGACACCTAGGACTTCTCCTAGCCGAATTGCCAAGTCCAAATCACGTACGCCGTGATATTGGTTGGTTGCTCTGTTGTCTACGTAGATGGTCTCTGTATCGGTCTTGTAGCCGGATTCAATGGCGTCCGACATTTCATTGACCCATTTTGGGGGAATTCCCGAACGGTGACATGTCTCCTCGTTCCATATCTGGTCGCCTACACAGAGGTTCAGAATCGCTAGGGCACGGTGGCGTGGAATTGACATGGGGCCGATCGTATTAGGGCTCAATATGAAATAGTGATGGCTGCTAATTTGGGTCGGAGGAGCCTTCACTGAATTTATTTACGTCGTTCCAAAGGGGCTGGGCAACGTACTGGCAGACAGTTTCGAGGTGCTTCGCCGCAGGCGATTCGCAATGTTCTGTCAAGCAGAAAGTCTGCCAAGCAGAGGCACAAGTGTCCAGTGTTGGCACCTTTGCTTGCTAGCTAAGCAGTAGATGGCTTGGCCAGTGTTTGACGCGGCTTTCGCGGCGGTTTTGCTACAAGACGAATGATGGGAATAGTCTTACGACCGCCATGGAAGGTTCGCTTGCCTTCAATGGTGTGGTCAAAAACAAAAACTCCGCTGCTATCGCCGCGAGGGGAAACACGGAGGATGGCGGGATGACCGCATTCCATGCAGCGGACACGCAAACCGTGGCTATCGAGAAGTTGGTGGATCGAATCGACTAACTCGCGGTTTTTTTGCAGGTCGTCGAATGAACGACCCACCATTTTGGACAGTTGTCTCTGGATCGCCAAACGAATCGTACGCTGTAGGCGATTGAGTTCCTGATTCAACTCCAACAGGGCCGTTTCGGCTTCTATGGTCGAGATTGGCTGAGGAGCTGACATGCCGATGTTTCGAATGTTCAGAAATGGAAGCGTGAGCGGTTNGGCGAGATTCAGAAAACCACGCCATTCNACTCTGGACATGTTATACAGTTTGTATAACATGTCCAGAGTCGANTTGNTTCTCTCGCGTTCCAACGCGNAAAAATTTCAANAAATTCCGATAAATCGNGGGATNGANAAGGGTTTTCCCGCGTANTTCAACGTGGCGGGAAACCCGCAAATTCATTAGTGTCCCGTTTTGTCCCATCTTTCTTCCCTTTTCGCACGATCGCTAAATACCCATGTCGGTCAATCAGCAAACCGTTGAGGACACCAAGGCCCAGATCCGAGGGCTGGTGAACGAAATTGCCCAGCTGTCCAAAAGTGGCGCTACTGCGGAAGAGTTCTATCCAGAACTGCTCTCCCGCATAATTACTGCGCTGGCTGCTGCAGGAGGAGCCATTTGGTTGCTGGACGAGGATCGGCAACTGAGTCTGCAATATCAGATCAATGCGGAGCCCTCCATTTTGGAAGACGACTCTGAAGATGCGACACGGCACACCCGCCTGATTCAGCGTGTCGCAAACACGGGCCAGTCACTATTGGTTCCTCCCTATTCGGGCACGACTGATGGTGAGGGAGAGGGTAATCCAACGGGATTCCTGCTCTGTCTTGGCGCTTTGCAGCATGACGGTCACAACGATGGACTGATCGAGATTTTTCAGCGTCCAGGAACCGCACCGGACACACAGCGAGGCTATCTCCGCTTTCTTCAACAAATGTGTGAGCTGGCTGCTGAGTGGTTGCGAAGCCAAAAGTTGCGAACCTTAGGTGATCGCCAGACCTTGTGGCAGCAGGCGGATTCGTTCGCACGTGCAACCCACGAGTCGCTTGATTTGAAGGAAACGGCCTACATTGTTGCCAACGAAGGGCGGCGTTTGATTGGTTGCGACCGAGTGAGTGTTGCAATTAAGAAGGGTCGGCATTGCAAAGTTCAGGCAATCAGTGGCCAAGACACGATCGAGAATCGATCGAACATCGTGACCGCTTTGAACAATCTGGCAACGCGGGTTGTCGCTGCGGGCGAGCCTTTGTGGCACGATGGAGCGACGGAGGATTTGCCGCCTCAGATTGAGGAAGCGTTGGAAGATTACGTAGACCAGTCTTATGGCCGAAACATTGCCGTGTTGCCTCTCCGCGAGCCTGAGCGACGCTTAGGTGTCGACAACGATTCAGGAGCCGCGGGAGAGATTGACCGCGACAACGCTCATCGAGGCGAAGTGATTGGTGCCTTGATTGTTGAGCAAATTGAAAGTGACATCCCGGAGGATGTATTCCGTGCACGTTGTGATCTGGTTTATGAACACGGCACTCGGGCCATCGCCAATTCAAGAGCACATTCGAATCTATTTCTGATGCCTTTGTGGAGAGCTTTGGGTCGGGCAACCTGGGTTCTTCGGGCCAGAACACTTCCAAAAACCATCGGGGTCGTGGGGTTACTGCTGGCTGTGGTTCTTGGTCTGACTTTCATCAAAAAAGATTTTAACTTGGAAGCAGAGGGGACGTTGGTTCCGTCCGAGAAACGAGAAATTTTTGCACCAATTGACGGTGAAGTCATCGCAGTAAATTTCGATCATGACGATGCTGTGAAGCAGAATGATGTTTTGATTGAATTGCGTAACCGGGACATTGAAATCCAAATCGCTGACATCGAGGGGCAAATTCAAACAAATCTGGCAGAGCAGGCCAAGGTACAGGGACAGTTGAGTCGTCGTCAGCTTTTGAAGCCGTCTGAATTGCGATCCCTACAGGCCGAGAAAAATGAATTGCAAGCCAAAGATATGGTTCTTCAACGAAAGCTGCAGTTGCAGAAAGATCGTAAAGCGGAACTAATGATTCGATCGCCCATTCAGGGCACGGTTGTATCTTGGGATGTCGAGAAAAATCTACGGCTGCGACCGATCATGACGGGGCAGGTATTGATGGAAGTAGCCGACCTCGAGCAAAACTTGGTGCTCGAGGTAGAGCTGCCAGAGAAGCGAGAAGGACATCTCGACGAGTACATTGCCCAGCAGGGGTTGAGTGATACCGATCAGTTATCCGTGACCTATATCCTCGCAACCGATCCTGATGAACCAATGGATGCGTCGTTGCTGATCGACAGCATTTCAAAGCGTGCTGACGCAAATGAAGAGCACGGTGCTGTGATCAAAATGCGGGCTAATCCAGATCAGGCGACGCTTCGGGGGCTGCAGCCTCGTCCCGGCGCCAAAGTGATCGCGAAGATCTACTGCGGTCGCCGTAGTAGTGGTTTTGTCTTCTTTCACGAAATCTACGAGTGGTGCCATAAGTTCTTCTTTTAGAACGAAACCACTTCTGCCATCCAATATCTATCTTTTCCGGAGTTTTCAAGATGCGGTTTACATCAACCATTTTGTATCTTGCTATCGCTTTATCGAGTCCCGTATTTGCACAGCAGGCGGCGGTTCCCAAGCAGACACATGTCGTTGAGAACTGCGTGGTGCAGTACATCAACAAGGTTGATGTTCCTGCGAGGGCAGAGGGTACGCTGACTGTCTTGAAAGTCGATGAGGGGCTTACCGTTGCTAAAGATGAGGTGCTTGCAGTGATCGATGACACTGCGGCCAAAATCAACTTGGCCTTAAAACAGGCTGAGGAAAAAGAAGCAATTCTCAATGCGACCAATGAAGTAAATCTGAATGATGCCAAAAACAGCGAAGAACTCGCTAAGGCTGAGGCCGAAGCTTATGAAGAACTGCGGCGAGAAAGGGCCATCCCGTACTGGGAGCTTGAAAAGAAAAAACTGGAAGCTGAGCGGGCTTTGCTCCGAATTGATTTAGCTGAAATGCAAAAGAGCATCGCGGAGGTGCAGGCATTTGGTAAAAGACAGGAGCTTGCATTGGCGGAGTATGAATTGAAGCGACGGCAAGTCCTTGCTCCATGGGATGGGTTCATTGAATCCAGACGGGCACAGCTTGGGGAATGGGTGCAGCCAGGAACGCCGATCCTGACATTGATCCAAATGAACAAATTGCGTGTTGAAGGTGATATAGACGCATTGGTATCCCGCAAGATTGTCAAAGGTACCAAAGTCGAAGTGCGAGTTTTTGACAAAGACGAAAGCTCAAGCTCTGAGCAGAAGCCCATTGAAGGAACGCTGGGATACGTCAGCATGGAAATCGACTTGAACGGCCGACACCGAGTGTGGGTAGAAATCGATAACGTCAAGGACGAGGGGGTTTGGCGTTACAAGCCCGGAATGACCGCAGATATTACGATCCCCTGATCCATTGTCCTGATCCATTGTGTGGACCACTCGCTTCATTTTATGCTCTTTTGAAATCACTCCTTTGTCTCGGTCTACCTCGTAAAGATTGTTTGCATAGCGTTCCATGACCACCTTAGCCGAATCCCTCGTCAGCAGCTCATCAAGGCCGCTGACGGTACGCACTCGCCCCGATCTGACGTCCAATCGTCAGTTCTATCAGGGTACTGCTTACTGGGTGGTGAAAGAGCCGGTGGGATTGCAGTATTTTCGCTTTCATGAAGAAGAGTATTTCATCCTGAATATGCTTGATGGTCATGTCAGCCTTCAGCAAATCAAAGATGGTTTTGAGAGGCGCTTCGCACCTCAGAAAATCACCTTCGGTGATCTCCAACAGTTCATCGGAATGTTGCACCGAAGTGGACTTGTGATCAGTAATTCACCCGGGCAGGGAAAGGCTCTGCGGGAGCGTGGTCGCAAGAAAAAGAACAAAGAGACTATGGGCAAGTTTGCCAATGTCTTTGCACTTCGGTACCGGGGTTTCGATCCTGAGAAGATCTTGAATGCCATTCTGCCTTGGTTTGGGTGGATCTTCACGGTACCGGCACTCATTTTCTTTGCATTGTTTCTTGGTTCAGCAGCGCTGTTGCTCGCTACCCAATACGAAACTGTTTACGCCAAATTGCCGACTTTTCAGCAGTTCTTCGCAGCCGATCGTTGGCTGATCCTGGCTTGCACCATGGCAATCGTGAAAGTGTTGCATGAGTTTGGTCATGGATTGAGCTGCAAGAAGTTTGGTGGTGAGTGCCATGAAATTGGTTTCATGCTACTGGTGTTTACACCCTGCCTTTACTGCAATGTGTCCGATTCGTGGATGCTTCCAAATAAATGGAAGCGGGTCTGGATTGGTGCGGCAGGAATCTATGTCGAGATGATTCTGGCATCGATTGCGACGTATGTCTGGTGGTTCACCGAACCGGGGACGACGATCAATGATCTGTGTCTGAACATGATGTTTTTAAATGTCGTCAGCACAGTTTTGGTGAATGGAAATCCGCTGCTGCGTTTTGACGGCTATTACATCCTGATGGACGCCTTGGAAATTCCCAATTTGCGTCAAAAGAGTACTGAGGTATTGAAACGTTGGTTTCAGGAAACATGCCTCGGACTGGAACTGCAGGACGATCCTTTTCAGCCGACACGCGGCCGATTCATGTTTGGATTGTTCACGGTTGCCAGTGTCATTTACCGTTGGGTTGTTGTCTTTTCAATCTGTTGGTTTGTGATCAAGGTGCTTGAACCCTACGGCCTTCAAGCGATCGGACGGATGGTTGCGGTCATTGGCTTTGCAGGGTTAGTGGGTCAGCCTTTTATCCAAACGTGGAAATTTTGTCGAACTCCTGGGAGACTGTCCAAAGTGAAACGCACTCCCCTATTAATCACATTGGGAATTGCCACCAGTGTTGTGATCGGTGTTTGCTACATACCGTTGCCACATCACATTGATTGTGCATTCGAAATCCGTCCCAGCAAAGTCGGAACCGTTTATGCCGGCACGTCTGGCCGAATTGAGTGGGCCATTGAGCCTCGCACGTCCGTGCAAGAAGGGCAGCAGATCGCAAGGTTGATCAACCCTGAACTTGAAATTCGGTTGGCAGATCTCGAGGGACGTGAAGTGGTTGCCAATGCCCAGTTGAAGACGATTCAACTGCGAAGTCGTGAGGACGTTTATCTCAAGGCGTCGATTGATACTCAGGAAGAACTGATCAAGTCGATTCAATCGATGATTGCTGAGACCCAAAAAGAAGTCGAGCGTTTGACTGTGGTTGCCAAGCGATCTGGCGTTGTTATTTCGCCACCCACTCGTGAGCCCCAGAAAGAGAACGATGGAAGGTTGCCTGGTTGGACAGGATCTCCATTGGATCGAGAGAACATCGGGGCGCTTTTGACGCCGGGTGATGTGATTTGTGAAATTGGGAATGATCAGGATTTCGAGGCTGTTCTGATTATCGATCAGGGTGATGTTCAATTGGTGCGCGAGGGTCAAGAAGTCGAAATGAAACTGGACTCGCGACGACTTGATACCTTTGAAGGAGTCATTGACGAAAAATCAAATGAACCACTCGATGCGGCCTCGCTCGGAATGTCCAGCCAAACTGGTGGTGATTTGCAGACAGAGATTGATCCGACAACAGGCATGATCATGCCAAGAAGTGTCTCGTACCAGGCACGTGTTCCGCTGGTCATCGACGGTACACCGCTCAGAGCGGGCTACCGGGGATCGGCAAAAATTCATGTTGCTCCGATGTCACTGGGGAGCAGGCTCTGGCGCGTGATCGCAAAAACATTCAATTTTGAACTCTAGGAAGCAAAACCGTGTATGTCATGGTCCATCAGATGACGAAGTCGTTCGAGGTAATTGCAGAACAGAATTAGTATCAACCGAAAAAGATCGTCTTAGTTTGTGATTGTGTAGCTGTTTTGAGTTTGCTCTGATCACAAACGGGTGTGTTGGCGGGCAACACCACAAGATGATCAAAACGCCCACTATGGCTTCACTTGCTGAAGTCACTTTTTCATTTTTGTTGGCGGTCACAGATTTCATGCAGTGATTGTCATACCACCAACTCCAAACCTTTCGGAGAATTCAACGATGGCAGATGAGACCAACCAAGAAGATGCGGCAAAGCCTGACGCAGCAGCAGCTGCTGCACAGTCACAACAGCCAGTACAGGTTCAAGTAGTCGACGACAATGCTGCAGCGACCTATGCCAACTTTTGTCGCGTGACGGGTTCACCAGAGGAATTGATTGTAGACTTTGGTTTGAATCCGCAGCCGATCGGCGTTCCCAAGGATCCCATTCAGGTCAAGCAGCGTATCATCGTCAACTTTTACACGGCCAAGCGATTGTTGGCCGCGTTGCAGATGTCGGTGGCTCGTCATGAGTCCGTCTTTGGTGTTCTGGAAACAGACATCAACAAGAGGGTTCGCCCCGGACTGAATCAGCAGGGCTCTGCAGAAAAGAAAAGCTAGACAGCAATTGCTGCCTGGCTGAAGTTCGATCTGGGAATCCCAGATCGCCGCTTAAACTTATCGCGTCGTGGCATTTGCTCGACGCGTTTTTTTGTGCCATTACCGGTTCATTCGTCGCATAGACACAGGCATTCGAANGATCGGGCTGCTGCCGGGAAATGCGTTNTGAAGAGTAACTGCAGACGCTTCCCTTACACTGCTCAGTCAGGTCGGCCATTGATGCAATCGATCAGCATTCGTAGCCGNCCCAGAGCACGTCGATTGAAGTGGAACACAAGCCGTGGTAACCCATTCAAGTCAGCTTCGCCGGTTTCTTCGGGTAAAGCAGCTGTTTGTTCGTAGGTTCCATCAACAAGGATGTCTGAGTAGTGTTCTTGAATGTACGCCAGCTTTGAATCTGCAAGCGGGGCTTTGAGTCGAAAGACGAGCCGGTTATTGACATATCGCATGCTGTGATAAACGCGATAGAAATTCAGGGTTTCTTCGATCGCTTCATCAACCGAATTCGTGATTTTGTACAGTCGGACATCTTCCGGACTGATCATGCCACCGGCATTAAGTTGCTTTTCAATGAATTCGCCAAGATCCTTCCAGTAGCTTCCTCCGGGGTGGTCAAGCAGTACCAAGGGAGTCATGGTCTGTTTTCCAGTTTGCATCAGCGTCAGCGTTTCCATCGCTTCGTCAAGCGTTCCAAAACCACCCGGCAGGCAGATAACGGCACTGCATTCCTTGACAAACATTAGTTTGCGGGTGAAGAAATACTTCATGGTGACGAGTTTTGGGTCACCCTCGATGTATTCGTTCGCGCTCTGCTCGAACGGCAGCATGATGTTCAAACCGAGTGATGCTTCACGTCCAGCACCTCGGTGACCAGCTTCCATGATGCCACCACCAGCACCGGTAATCACCATCCACCCATGCTTGGCCATTCGCTGGCCGAGTTCGACGGCAGCTTGATACTCGGGATGATCCGGATTCGTTCTCGCTGACCCAAAGATGGTGAGCTTTCGNCGGCGTCGAAAGGGNCGNAAAATTTTGAAGGCGTAGCGGAGTTCTCGCAGGGTTCGCGAGAGGATTTTGAGGTCACCTCGCGCGGTTTGGTCTTTTTCAAGTCGGCTGATGGTGTGCCGCATGACACGGTACATGTCCTGNGAGTCGACTGGCTTGATGGGGTCATCGGCCGGTTGTGGCCGTTGGATCTCGTCTTCACCAATCGCTTCGAGAGGGAGGTCGTCCTGATTCATGCGATCATAATCCTGTAGGGAAGATTTCTTGTGTTTTGAACGAGTGGTTTGTTTATCCAGTTCGTTCAGCTCGCCTCTGTATCCGCTGTCGAGTTAACGCNGACTCTTGGCTCTGGTTTTACNCTGAGCATTTTGGCGATCAAAATTGCGAGGGGNGCCGCAGCAAAGCTCAGAAGAGCTCCCATCTTGACCGAGTCCTGTACGGGGCCTGCCTGCGTGAAGGCAGCNACCGATACAAAGAGTGCGACAGTGAATCCAATGCCCGCGACCATGCCCAGTGTGACGACATGGCGATAGTCCATGCCGGCCGGTTTCTGAAGCTTCAAACCCTTCTCGGCAAACAGGGTCATCGCCGTGATACCCAATGGTTTACCAATGAGCAGCCCACCCAGCACAAGCCATGTGCCTGTGCCGAGACTGCTCATCACAACACCTGCATTGGCTAGTCCAAAGAGGCCCAGGAAAAATTCAACGGGAGTTTTCCAAAAGTGTTCAAACTCATTCAATGTATCCTCGCGATTCTTTTCCGCTTTCGCGAACATGCCCAAGTCCGTGTGGGCATGTGGTAGGAACGGAATGATGGGGACCAGCCCCAAAGCTGCGTGGATATTCGCTTGATAGAAGCTGTACCAGCATAAGATTCCTGGACCAAGTAGGTAGACCCAATGTGAATGCACTTTTGCTCTGCGTAGAAAAAACGCCAAGACCATTGCCCCTGCGGTGAGCAGGAACCAATAGTATTGCAGAGGAGCCTGTGGATAAAATACTGCCAGTATCATCAGGCCCGCAGCATCATCGGCGATCGCCAGCAAGAGCAGGAAAGCGATGGCCGGATGGCCAACGCCAAAGATCATTCTCGCAATCAGATAACTGAACGCGATATCGGTAGCACAGGGGACCGCCCAACCCTTGCCGAAAACATCCTGAGTGCCGGTAAAGTAACAACCAATGATATACACGAGAGCTGGGCCTGCTATCCCGCCAACGGTCGCAAGTAGTGGTGTTGCAGCTTTTCTGGGATTGGAAAGCGCGCCGCCCGGAAGCAGGGACTCCCANACCTCCTTGGCCGCGATTGCAAAGAAGAGTGCCATCAAGATGTCATTGATGACAAAGTGGATGGTCAGGCCATGATGCCCCCCATGCTCTTCTTCCTCCGCTCCTTCAGTCGCGTCTGTTTCTTCATTCGCATTTTGTGCTTCAGTCGCATTTTGTGCTTCAGTCGCATTTGGCGATGTTGCCGGTTGAGTATCCTCACCGCTGTGATCGTCCTCGTGAGCACTCCATAGGGAAGTCAGGTCGAAATCAACAAATCGCGTATAGCTGGTTTCAGGAGGAGCCGACGGGTCGGATGATTCNGTGGGAAGTGGCGATGCCATGTTCGCCCAAATCAATGCCGCTATGGCACCCGCGATCAGCAGAAATGAGTTGTCAATTAAGGTGCGGACAATGCCGCTTTTCTGTTCGTGTCCGGTCATATTCCGCAGTCTGGAACATCAGTGAGCAGGGATGTAGTCGGCATTCATTGTGCGAAGAACACCAGAGGAAGCACGTTGCTGAATGGGAATATAGTGGTTGAAGGTGAAGTTGGTGAGGTCACTTGAACGCATCTTACCCAAGCGTTTTGGCAGAAAACGGGTAAGCAAGTACGGATAATCCGGCTGATTCATGGGGGGGCGAACACAGCAGGGCGAGGGTTCACGGGCCANTTCATNCGAATCTGTCCGTCGTTCTGCCGCGGAAATCACCGACTGAGTGCCAGCGTCTAGCGGCAATCAGCTTCAATTTGGCACCAATTGCGTTCTCCGATCGACCTCGGGAACATAAATATTTGAGAAGTTTGCCACCGCTGCGGATGTCCCAGTGCTCCTGCCAAATTTGTGCTCCTGCCAAATTTGTNCTNCTNTCAAATTTGTGGTTCCCATTAAATAGTGTGCCTCGGAAATATCAAAGATTGACTTTTGGAACATCGGTGGGGGCAACCAGTGTTTCCATGAACTTGATAATCGCAGAGCGATCACTGTGAGGGAGATTTAAGAATCGATCACGAGTTCCGGTTGCTTCACCCTCGTGTACGCNGACGGCTTCGAGTAACGTCGCCGCCCGGCCATCATGCATGTACGGGGCTGAATCTTTCACACCCCATAACGGTGGNGTTCGCCATTCCTGCATGAAGTTNGTAGGCTCGATTGTGATTTTCAGTTGGTGTTTAAGANTTCGCGTGGGGCGAGTTTGCCTGNGTTTTCCAGCTNCTTCTTTCGGACTATTTTTCTCNCGTAAAATCTGTTNCGATCGCCCTANATTTACAAACATCAGTCTTTGCGGTTGCTCAGCTGCCTTGAAAAGAAAAACTTTTGGCACTTTTCGGCCGTTCTGCGAGTTGTTGAGCGCGTCTGTTGAATCACCTAATGTGTTCGTTGAAATTGTTTCTCCTCCACCTAGATAATCACTTGGAAGCAGGCGGGCGGGTGGAAGAGTCGTTTCCGCATTGACGACAGGTGTAAATCTGATTCGAAAGGGTTCCGCAGCATTGATATCAGTCAATTCGTGACCCATGTCGTGCAGTAGCAGGTCACTGTAAATGCCTATTGCATTTTCAAGATTGGGTAGGTGGCAAACAGAGCAACCAATCGATGAAAACTTTTTTTCACCACGTGCGACTTCTTCAAGCTCAACACTGTCGGTCGGCATATCACGAATGGGTGCTGGAAGTGCCTTGATGAAAATCGTCAAGGTGCGAATTTGATTGTCTGTGATATCGACGGAGGTGTTTTTGTAATTCGGATAAAGGGGGTCAGTGGGCTGTTTTCTTCGTCTGGTTTCGAGCCCAAGTTCAGCTGCGCATGCTTGATCGTTGAAGTCAATTAGTGATCCAATATTAGCTCGCCAGCCAAACTTTCCATATCGCCCATCTTTGAGTGTCGATGGTCGGCCGCTAATTTCTGGATGTGCTATTTGTTTTTTGGCAATGGCATCCAGTGCCTTGTTGCTCACTTGGTCGATGATGCCAGTTCCAAACAACGCGGGGGTATTTCGTTGAAACAAGCGTGCTTTGAGAGTCATGTTGTGGATTCCCTTTTTGAGCGAATACACGATAGGTGTCGCGTTAGCGATCCGAACTTCTTCAGGGCTGGCTGGACTGCCAAACGGGCTGAACTGGGCAGGAATACCAGACATGATCGCCTGATTCGCATTGAGGAATGCCCTGGATCCATGATGGTGAAGCGGCAAGGTGTTTTGCATGCTCCCGTCCGCGTCCACAAATCCCGGATGAAAAGTAACCAGCATGCTCGAAACCACATCAGGTCTGATCCTCACGTTGCTGACTCGCAGTGTTTCAATTCCCAGCGTTTTTGCGTTGAAAGGTGCAGCACCGCTGCCCCCAACACCACCCTGATGATGGCAGGCGACACACGACTTGGCATTGTGGAGTGGACCCAAGCCATCTCCGCCTAAACTCGGGTTTTTACTGATCCATTCCCGTTCAAAAAGTACCCTCCCTTCTTTGATGCGACTTTCATCGATGATGTTTGGTTCCGCCGCCAAGACGCGATCACTAGCGGTGATTGTTATTGCCGTGATCAAGACCGCCGAATAAATCAGAGACAGTCTTCGCTTTGAATATGATTTCGTCATTGCCTGTCCTGTTTGAATTTCGTTCAATACTTTTCGCTAAGCGGATTCTTGAACTATCTCGGCGAGTCACGGCCAATCAAAAAGATGCATTTGACCCCAAGCCACGCGGGAACTGAGGGAATCGTCTGTTCAGTGGAACTCGGAAATCCATGCACCATCAAAATGTAAAAACCAAATGATCCGTTGAAGTCATCTTGTTGTTTTGTTTCAGGAGTTGTCTTGCAATTTCTGTTCTGTAAAACAGCGTGAAAAAGGTCGTAACCATTTCGCATCGCTGCATTGTTTGTGTTCTCCGAGTTAATGCTGGGAAATCAGGGCCACTGCAAGTGAAAATAATACAGATAGCGTCTGGCCGTCAGCAAAGTTGCGACAAGGGAGCTTCTCATAGGGGAAGCAACCGAAAAATAAACTGATTTGCATCAAAGGTTTGCTTTCGGCACATTGGTGGGCGCCACCAGTGTTTCCATGAACTTGATGATCGCGGAACGATCCCTGTGTGGAAGGTTCAGGAATCGGTCACGGGTTCCGGAAGCTTCGCCATCGTGCATGCTGACAGCTTCCAGCAATGTGGCCGCTCGTCCATCGTGCATGTAGGGGGCTGAGTCTTTCACGCCCCAGAGTGGAGGAGTTCGCCACTCCTGCATGAAATTGGTGGGTTCGATGTGAACGCGAGTGTAGTTGGTTTGCTTGGTCTCAGTCACCTTTGTGTTTTGATCGGTAATGTCAACCGAGTATGTGTCTTTGCCAGAAGCTAGCGTTTGATACCGATTGGTTTTTGCGACGATCGATCGACTTGCCTGAGAACGATCTACTGATCTTTTGAGCTCGGATCCCGTCTTCACAAATCGAAGAACTGTATCTGGCTGCTGAGGACACTGGAATTCGTAGCTCACTGGCGTGTATCTGATGTTGGTTTTCCTGCGTGTCACTGGTGATAATTTCGCTTCAAGCGAGCCTCTTATGGAAGTCGAGCTACGTGCCATGGCACCGCTCATGAGGGAGGTGCCCCCGTAGTAGAGGTGGGACGTGTCAGACGTCAGCGCATCGTCGTAGAACCTGACCTGTTCGGCATTATCCGTCACACGTTGTCTCACCTGGCTGGCGGGAGTCATTCTGGTGATGTAGGGATCGGCTGGGTTCAAGTCGATCGACTCCTGACCCATGTCGTGTAGTAACAAGTCACTGTACAGACCTACTGCTGGGCTTACGTTGGGTACATGACACACAGCGCATCCAACACGAGTGAAAAGTTGCTCACCACGGATAGCAGCATGATGTGCCTCGGGGTCTTGAGGGAATCTGCGTGTTGGAGCCGGCAAGTTTGCTACAAATGCTGCCATCGTCCGAATCTGTTCGTCAGAAATATCGATCGTTGGATTCTGGTAGCCCGGCCTTGTAGGGTCTGAGGGTTGAGATTTGCGAGCTGTTTCCAGGCCAACTTCAGCCGCACATGCTTGATCGCAAAAATCAAGCAATGTGGCGATGTTTCCTCTCCAACCAAATCTTCCGTAGCGTCCATCGGGTCGCGTTGCAGGACGTCCACTGATTTCGGGATGCTTTTCCTGTTCGCGTGCCATGGCCTTCAGCTGCTTCCCTGTGATCTGATCGATCAAACCACTTCCGAAAAGTGGCGTTGTGTTGCGTTGAAATAGTCTGGCTTGGATGGCAACTTTGTATTTCCCATTTTGCGTCGTGTAGGTCAGCGGCGTCGCGTTTGCGTGTCGAATTTCGGCAGCATTGGTGGGGCCACCTTCTTCGCTGAATTGGGCGTTCGCGTGCCTCATGATCGAATCACGCAAGCTCGTAAATGCAGGTGTGCCACCATGGTGTGCAATGCCAATCGTATTAAACACTCGTCCCGTGGAATCAACAAATCCTGGGTGAAAGCCACGAACTGAATTCGCAATCACATCGTCATTGATGGGGCCACCCGAAATCCGCATTTTTTTGATGCCGACCGATTTTGCATTGAATCGGGCGTCACCACTACCACCGACACCTCCTTGGTGATGGCAGGCTACACACGACGTCGCATTGTGCAGTGGTCCCAACCCATCATTTCCTAAGCTTGGATTGCGGCTTGACCATTCCCGCTCAAAAAGTGCTTTGCCCTGTTCAATACGCAGTTGATCAATGCGCTGTTGGTCAATCGCGTTGGGTTCCACCGCGACAAGGCAAGCACTGCTGAACAGCGTGACTGCCATGATTAAGTTGGCGGTGATGGTCGATAATCGCAGTTGCCTCAAAAAAGATCTGGTCATCAGATTTCCTCTTTTTGAATAGGTTGCAAATCAGATTTGTCAGCTGTCTTGGCTCTTCTCAACAAACCCCAAAATCGTGCAGGAGGATCCTTTTCACGAATGATTTGGGGGAGGCGGTTGTTGGGTGAGACCAGCAGGTAACGCACCATTGACGGTGAAAAAAAAGTTAAGGGTTTTAGGTCGCGTTCGCGGACGAGCGCGGTGAGTTGTTGGGCAGTGATGGTGCGAAACGGAAATTCGGTTGCTGAATCGTGCGCTTTCTGCCACGAGGTTCCGTTGCGATGTTTGGGAGCCTTTGTCGGTGGCCAAGGGAATTGCTGAACATGGCTGGGAGATTTAACCGCCATGACAAAGGTGCCAGCGTGCTTCTGATCATCAAACCATTTTAAAAATTCTGTTTGGTCGCTGCCCGCTGCCACTGCGCACTGTTGCCAGAGAAGTTCGACGAAGATATTCCAATCTTGCTGAACGTCCATCCCTGCGATGAATGGTGTGATCGCTTGGCACCAAGAATAACGGGCCTCGGAATGTTGCTCCAGAATGACAAGTCTTCTGGCATCAAGGTCTGTCGTTAAACCAAAGCGTGTTTGTACATCATAGTTGTAAGTCGGTTGTAAAGCTGAATACAGTTTGTAGAGCTGATGTAAAGGTGGTGTTGGTGGCGCTGCTGCATTATCGACCANAGCGTCGTCTTGCTTCTTGGCCTCAATCATTTGCTGCAGTTTCATGTTCCAAAGACGTCCCAGTCGCGTCTTGTTGCGTTGAACAATTGCTTTGGTTGCCTGATCCGGAGTGGCCTCGTTCAGTTCACGCAGTGTTTTGACTTCTTGAGCGTCTTCAATGAGTGTCAGCAAGTCAGTCGCACTGGGGATGCCAATGGATAGAGCGAGCAAGTGGTAAGTATTGTCACAGACAAAAAGAACAACCCGCTTCGGTGAATTGCTCGCTATCCCCCCCGAAAGCTCGGATGGTGTGCCAGCAGCGACTGACTGAAGAGAGAGCTTGTCTTTTAAGTCTGGACGAAGCTTCAGGACCCGGTGGCAAGTGTGATGAAACTCAGCAGCGCACCAACCTTGTTGAGCTTGGTCTGCCGGTTGTGCCGCATCTGCATTGCGGCGATTGGCGGCCGCTGGCGGATCGTGGAACGCATCATCATTGGTCACCAGCATCAACACGAGTTTGCTGGCCTGGTTTTCCGCTGACAAAGCAGTGAATGCAGCCTGCCAATTCAGTGTCGGCTCTTTTAGAGGTTCCGCGATAAGGATCGAACATGAACCCGATCCCTGCAGGAGAAATACTGCTATTAGCCACGATAAACGCATAGTGCCGCCGAGTAAGATGAGCTGTTGGCCTCGGGCATCACCCGTGAACGGTAGCAAATTGGCGGTTGAGGGTCAATCAAAATTATGAAGACAGGAAGCGGCGTTATTTCTTCGATATTTCGTTTATCCGATCAAATCCCGCAACTTATTGGCAGCTTTGAACGCTAACAGCATGATTGTTGCATTGGGATTGCCGTGGGGCAGCCTTGGCAAAATGCTGGCATCCACCACCCATGCTTGCCTGAATCCCTTCAGTCGAAAGTCGGGGCTTACCACTGAGGCACTCATGGTACCCAGACGCGAAGTACCAGCCGGGTGGTAGAGTGTTTGTGAGTAGCGGGAGATCGCTCTTTCCATATCCTGCCCAGTGTCGCGTTTTTTACCAGGAAGTGTCTCTGTAACGATCCATCGCGACAAATCTGTTTCTGCAACAAGCCGTCGGGCCAGCCGCATTCCGTCAATCGTTACGTCGCGATCGCTCGTGTCTTGAAGGTAGTTGGGATGAATGCTTAGTGGCACTCGCGGATCGGAGGATTGTAGTTGCAACATGCCTGTCGACTGTGGCTGGGTCGCATTCACACCGAGGGTCATGAAGGCACGGCCTGCTGGTTTTGGGTAGCTGAGGTAATGCGTAGGGGTCACATGGATTTGGACAGAGTCCTGCAGGAATAGGCCTCCGCATTCTGCCAAATTGGAAGCAAGTGGACCTGTGCCTAGTGTTTGCCATCTCACGATGTCCTGAACTGAAGCATGTGAGGGAAATCGTCCTGACCTGACCTGAAAGATCATTGGCATGATTAAGTGATCCTGCAGGCCTTGACCGACTTGCTCTGATTCAAGGCGTACTTCAATACCTGCTTTTTCAAGCTGGTCAGGGGGGCCGATCCCGCTCCGCATCAGTATGGCGGGCGTAGCGATTGCCCCGGCACATAGAATCACACCTTTGTTGGCAAGGATCTCGTTCTTCCCTTGGTCATCGCATGTTTCCACACCAATGATGCGATCGCCTTTGCAGATCAAGCGATTCACTGTTGTGCGTTGGACTTCAATGCTGCCGCCCGCTTGCTCTGTGGTGAGAAGCTCGGCAGGGTTCCAGCGACGACCCGATCGGTTGAGCCGCATGTAAGTCCAAGCGGCGCCCGCATCAAACTGTTTTGCTGCATTGAGAAAGCGTTGGGCCGCTTCGCTTTGCCACGCGGGTTGTTCAGGACGAGTCAATTGACTCAGGTCGTTTAAATCCTGCTGCAGCTCCGAGATACTCCACACACCACCGCTTGCTTCGACCAACATCTGCAAATCTTTGCGTGTTGGAGGAAACCAGATCATCGCATTGATGCGGCTGCTGCCACCCAGACCTCTGCCACGCGGCCAACCAAGGATCCGATTGGCGAGCTGAGGGTTTTCTGACGTTGCCAAGTTCCAGTCTTCATCGGAACCCAGCAGATTCAACCACTTGGCAGGTCGTTCACGATCGACTCGTCGCGCGGCGTTGGTGGGTGGTTCAATGATGGTGACTTTGTCACACAGAGATCCATGCGGATTTGCTAGACGAGAAGCGACAACGCAACCTGCTGATCCGCCGCCCACGACAATCCAGTCTGTTTCAATCATGCTGGCATCGGCTCCTGCATTTTTCAGTCTTCGTCAGATTTATTGGGCTTCGTCAGATTTATCGGGCATTGGGTGCTTAACCATTGGATTCTCAAACATAGGGTTCTCAGATATCGGGCTGGATTGCAGAAAAGAATGAGCAAGCTCAAGACAATTCATGCTTTCGTGAGGAGTGTTCTGGATCATGGTCAACGTTTCGACGAGCTTTCAAGGATCTTCGGCCTGAACAAAGGGGGCCTAGCCTGTTTTGCGGGTATTTTGATGGTCAATGGTCGATTTGGCATTTGTTGATTACGATTTCGGACACGTTTCTGGTATACGGACGGCCTTCCTGTCATTTTTTACTGCTGATTGTCATGACCGAATCTGCAAGCTCACCAAAAATTTCCCGCTTTGGCTCGATCACCACGGCTCCACCCGATGCAATTTTGGGCCTTACCGAGGCGTTTGTTGCTGATCCGAGTCCTACCAAAATGAACCTCAGCGTCGGTGTTTACAAGGATGCTACTGGAAAGACACCCATTCTTGAGTGTGTCAAAGAGGCAGAGCGGCAATTGGTTCAGGGCGAGGTCACGAAAGGTTATTTACCGATCAGTGGCGTGCCTGAGTATTGTTCGCAAGTTGGGGATCTGATTTTTGGTGACACGATCGATCGATCTCGCTTAGCCACCTTGCAGACACCCGGCGGGACGGGTGGTTTGCGAATTGCCGCAGGTTTCCTGGCAAGTCAACTTGCTCCCATTCGCTTGTGGACTCCCAGCCCGACTTGGGCCAATCATCTCCCGGTATTCGCCTCGGAAGGCGTGCCCATGGAATCCTATCGTTATTTATCAGCAGATCGAACATCGTTTGATATCGAAGGAATGATCGATGATTTGCAATCCAAGGCGAAGCCTGGCGAAGCTGTTCTATTGCACGCTTGCTGTCACAATCCAACTGGCATCGATCCTACGCCTGAGCAGTGGGCTGAAATCGCCAAAGTGCTCGCGTCCAAAAATCTGTTGCCTGTGATTGACTTTGCGTATCAGGGATTTGGTAAAGGGTTGCAGGAAGATACTGCCAGCATTCATGCGGTCCTGAAAGAAAATGAAGAAGCGATCGTGTGCAATTCATTCTCTAAGAATTTTGGTCTGTACAGCGAACGCGTTGGCGGATTGACCCTCGTCGCTGCAGATGACTCTGCAGCAAAGGCGGCGATGAGTCAATTAAAGAAAGTTGTTCGTTGCAACTACAGCAATCCACCTCGTCATGGCGCTGCCATTGTTTCCACCATTTTAGGTGATCAGAATCTTACTTCGAGCTGGCACGCAGAGCTCGCCGCGATGCGTGATCGAATTCAGCAGTTGCGAACCCAGTTTGTCGACACAATGAAGACCAGTGGATCGGGTCATGATTTTTCATTCCTGCTACCGCAGAATGGAATGTTTTCCTACAGCGGCCTGAACAAGATGCAAGTTGACCAACTCAAGAATGAACACAGCATCTATATCGTTGGCAGTGGTCGCATCAACGTCGCCGGAATGAGTGAAAATAGAATGGAGCAGCTCTGTTCCGCAGTCGCTCAGGTGCTTGAGAGCTAACGCGGTGAGTAGTCTTGGATCCTGAGACCCTACTGCTTTTTGACCAGCAAGTTCTCAACCAGGCAATTCCCAGTGCGGCCCGTATTCATTTTTTCCTGCTTTGCTTACGTTGCAGATTCTGCAACGCCTTAGCCTCAGCAGCAGGCTCGTATCGCGGGTTACGCTGTGTGGGAATGGGGGCATTGATCTCACTTTGCCACGCGCGTAATTGCGAGAGCAGCTCATTCGCCTTTTCCGGATTCCTGCTCGACAGGTCCCGCGATTCGCTCATGTCATTTTCGAGGTCGTAAAGCTCAACAGCACCATCTTCGAAATATTGATGAAGCTTCCATCGGCCATGTCGTATGATGCTACAGGGACGACTTCGATACAGCAGGTCCCGTTGTCCATCGATCCGCTGATAACTCTGCAGATACGCTGGGAAATGCCAGAATAAGGCACGATCTTCTAAGGAAGTTTTGTTTTGTAGCAAAATTGGCAGCAGACTCTCTCCGTCGCGCGGTTGGTCCTTGGGTAATTTTGCTTTGGTGATCTCACAGAAGGTGGGATAGAAATCAACATTGATGACGGGCTCATCGGATTGGCTGCCAGCAGCAATCACGCCTGGCCAAGTCACAAACATCGGCTCTCTGATGCCACCCTCGTAGTAGGTGCCCTTGTAGCCTTTTAGTGGAGTCATGGATGTAGCGGGACCGTAACCACCGTTGTCAGATGAGAAAAAGATCACTGTGTTCTCTTTCAATCCGGTCTCTTCAAGTTTTTCCATGATGCGTCCCACACCAGTATCCACACTCTCAATCATTGCTGCCATGACAGCGTGTGAATGTAGTTCTCCCTTGGGCTTGGCATTGTACTTTGTCACGAGATCGGGCTTGCCTTGCAGCGGAGTATGTACAGCAAAGTGTGTCAGGTACAGAAACCACGATTGCTTGCGGTTGCGATCAATAAAATCGATGGCTTCGTCTGTTAAACGATCCGTGAGGTACTCGTCAGAGGGAGCATTTTTCAGTCCGGGTGCGTTGGGATGAGGTGGGTAGTAACCACGTGGTGGACTTCCGCTGTGGGTGCCCGCAAAGTTGAAGTCGAAACCGTAAGGAAGTGGATCATCGCTAAGATGCCACTTTCCAATCGTCCCCGTGCGGTAACCAGCCGCTTGAATCTGATGCGCCCATGTACGTATTCCCTCTGGCAATGTATCTGTGCCGGGAACATGCATCCACTTGCCAAATTTCGGGTTGCCCCGACGNGACGTNCCCACGTTGTAAATTTCATGGCGAGGNGTGTATTGACCGGATAGNAAACANGCTCGGGCTGGCGCGCAGTTGGCTGATGCAGAATAGGCATTCGTGAAAATCATGCCCGACTTGGCCANTGCATCCAGATTCGGTGTTTCGTANTAGTCGGATCCCATGAATCCACAATCCCGCCAGCCATAGTCGTCCAGAAAGATGAACAGCACATTTGGGCGATTCAGGTTTTCTGACTCCTTGTCTTGTGCGACCAGTTGGGCTGGCTCACTCAATAGTGTCAGTGCGATTGTCAGTTGCAGGCAGAGCCTAAGATTGAATGGGATCATTGTTTTTTTGGTGAACTGACAGATAAGTAACTTGGTTTTGCGACTGCCGACGTGTCAGGAAAGAATTTCTTTCACGACCCGACATTCTTCAACACCAGTGAGGCGTTGGTCGAGCCCTTTGAAGGGATAGCGGAAACGGTCATGGTCAATCCCCATCAAGTGCAGAATGGTCGCATTCAGGTCGCGGACATGCACCGGATCTTTGACGATGTTGTAACTGAATTCATCAGTTTCACCGTGTACAACTCCACCCTGCACACCTCCACCTGCCATCCAGATAGAGAAGCATTTTGGGTGATGATCGCGACCATAGCTGGTTTTGCTCAGTGGACCCTGGCAATAGGTGGTTCGACCAAATTCTCCCCCCCAAACCACCAGCGTGTCATCCAACATCCCACGCTGACGGAGATCAGTTAGCAGACCTGCAGATGGCTGATCAACATCGCGACACTGATTTGGCAAGTCTTTGGGGATGCCTCCATGTTGGTCCCAGCCACGGTGGAAAATCTGAGTGAACCGAACTCCCCGCTCGGCCATCCGTCTCGCCATCAGGCATGTGTTTGCGAATGTTCCCGGAGTCGAAACTTGCGGTCCGTACAAGTCCAGCACATGTTGAGGTTCGTCACTGATGTCTGACAGTTCCGGAACGCTTGTTTGCATTCGGAATGCCATTTCATATTGCGCGATGCGGGCGTGAGTTTCAGGGTCACCAAGCTGCTCTGCTGTTCCTTGATTAAGCCGGGCAAGTGAATCAAGCATGCGGCGACGTACGGTTGGGTCGACCCCGTCAGGATTGGAGAGGTACAGTACCTGATCTCCTTTGCTGCGTAGGGCGACGCCTTGATACTTGCTGGGCAGGAAACCGCTGCCCCATAATCGGTTGTACAACGCTTGTGCCTGCTTGCGACCACTCCAAGTGGGGGTCATGACCATGAAGGCTGGCAGGTTTTCGTTCTCCGTTCCGAGTCCATAGCTGAGCCATGAACCAAGACTGGCTTTGCCAGGTAATTGATCTCCCGTGCAGATATAGGTGATCGCTGGGTCATGATTGATCGCTTCGGTGTACATCGAGCGTACTAAGGCAATCTGGTCCGTTTTCTTTGCCATGTGCGGCATCAGTTCACTCACCATGGTGCCGCTGGCACCATGAGGTGCAAACTTATAAATACTTGGCGCGATCGGGAATCTTGCCTGACCACTCGTCATCGTTGTCAAACGCTGACCCTGACGAATCGAATCGGGGAGATCCTTGTCGTACCAATCAGCCATTTCAGGTTTATGATCCCACATGTCCATCTGGCTCGGTGCGCCGGACATGAACAGATAAATTGCACGACGTGCTTGTGGTTGGTGATGTGGTAAACCGGCTAACCCACCTGTCGATCCATCACGATTAGCGGCACATGATTCGTCCGATTGCAATGATGCCAACGCTGCGGCACCAATTCCAGACGAGGTGCGAGAAAAGAATGCCCGGCGGGTAAGAGCGGCGATTCGTGGATCGTTATGCATGGGAGGAAACTTCAAAGAACAATATTCAATTTCGTTGCAGTGGACTTGTCATTCACTTGGAAACTGCTTCATCGAGGTTAAGCACTGTACTGGCCAAAATCGTCCATGCAGCCTCAGTGGGATCAGCATTTTTTGAAACCTTTGCGGTCAAGTCAGGTTGATCTGCGTAGTAGGCGATCAGGTCGCTAAGCAGGCTCTGGACTTCAGAATGCTCCGCTTTGGAGGGTGGGCGAGATAAGACGGTCTCATAGAGCCAGACAATTCGAGCAGTCAATCGCTCTGCTTCGGGTTCACTCGGGACCTCAGTTGCGCTCAGCACCCGCATCGCGAGCTTTTCGGCCGATTCGACATACTGGGTCTCATTCATCAATAGTAGAGCTTGCAACGGTGTGTTGGTCCGTTCGCGGCGAGCGGTGCAGGATTCTCGGCTTGGCGCGTCAAAGGTCGACATTTGTGGGGGAGGACTGGTGCGTTTCCAGAACGTAAAAACACTTCGACGATGAACCTTGTCACCATTGTCAGGTTTAAAGCTGACCGTGTTGCTGCCCGAGTAGCCCACTGCTTTCCAGAGTCCATCTGGTTGTGGGGGTTTAACACTGGGGCCACCGGGGTGATCAGTCAGCAGTCCAGCAACGAATAGTGCCTGATCACGCAGAACTTCCGCATCCAGACGATGACGTGAACCTCGGGCAAGCAAGCGATTCTCAGGATCGGTTTCTTGTGCTGATGGGCTGACCTTGGACGACCTTGTGTAGGCATCTGTCATGACCAATGTCTTTAAAAATCGTTTGACATCCCAGTCGTGGGTCTGAAAATCGACCGCCAAATAATCGAGTAACTCTGGATGGCTTGGTGGCTCACCCTGACTGCCAAAATCTTCACTCGTTTTGACGAGACCGACTCCAAAAATCTGCTGCCAGTAGCGATTGACCGCGACTCGGGCAGTCAAAGGATGGTTTTCCATCGCGAGCCATTGAGCAAGCCCCAAACGATTGGCCGGAGCATCGGCGGGCATTGCGGGCAGGAAGGTCGGTGTTGCTCGGGGCACGGGCTTGCCCGGTTGGTCATACTGACCCCGAACCAGAACATGTGATTGTCGAGGTTTCGCCAACTCTTTCCAGACAAGTGTCGTCGATACGCTGTCATTCACTTTCTTTAATGCTTTTCGCACGCCTTTTTCCTGATCTACCAAGGCAAGCCAATCAGGATGCAGACAGTACACTTTGCGGTAGAAGTTCATGAGCGAAACCCGATCCTGTTCGCTACGTTCCTGTTCCGCGACACTCAGTAGTTGATTTAACTGACGCGGAGTATCGATAGCAGGTGAACGGAATGCAAAGGTAAGACGTGACGGGGGGCTGTAATTCACCACCTTGAAATAGAGGTCATTGTCTCCTTGCTTGAGATCCAACTCGTATTCTAAGGCGAGTGGATTGAGCTTCTGCTGTTCCTTTGAAATGGAAACCTGTTTTCCGTTCAGGTAGATCGCATGGCCACCATCAGTACCAAATAACAATGTAACCTTTGTTGCTTTGGGTGCTGATAATTGCTGATGCAGTACCATCACACTGCTGCGATCCTCAACTGTAGGAAGATTCTGAATCTGTACTTCCGTCAGGTCGATGCGTTCCTGCCACCGGTAAGGTCGGTCTTCATGATTGAAGACTTCATCTGGCTTGAACTCACCTTGCTGTGAAGCATACTTGCGACCGTAGGCTGCGATTGCGTTCTCGACCGTGAAAGGTCCTGCCGCCGAAACGGGACTCAGGGTGATCCGCTGGTCGACAGGAACTGCTGGGCTGGTATCGCTTACCGAAAGACGCACACGTCTTAGATGATGCGTTGCAAACTTGGACTGATAGTGCAAACGAATTCGAACTTTTCCATTCTCCCCTTCTGCCATCAGGGCGGGAATTACAAACCAGGCTGATCTACCACCCGGTTTCTGGTGTCCACCGACTGCCCAACCAGTGCTGTCGTTTATCTTGGAATCAAAAGCTTGGCGGATGCTGAAAGAACCATCCTTCTGTTCGAAGTCCGCAAAGCCGTAGGTGATCGGTACCTTCAACCATTGTCCTTCGAGCGAGTCATCAGTGATTTCGACACTGATTTCTGACAAGACGGCATTGCCATTGGTCGAGCTGCCAACGCGATTGTTCGCTTCATCCACCAAGGCTTCAAGATGCAAGGTTTGCCATTGCGTTCCGGACTTAATGGGGGTAACGATCGTGGTGGTGTCTTTCGCGGCGGGTGAGGCGGTGAATTCAAATGAGCCATCTTCGCGGATAGTCATTTGGGTGCCGGCCTCAGAATCAACGCGTGTAGGCATCAATCGTTCGACTTTTGGTGCAATGCCTTTGACCAATGCCTGTTCCCAGGCACGCTGAGCCGAATCCACGGTCCTGATTGGCATGACCATGCTGTTCCGCAGATCAATCAGAGTTTCTTCAAAGTCTCCGACTTGCTGCTTCTGTTCTTTTGTGGGAACTGGAATTGCTGGTGCTGGATTCTTGATATTCGCATCCAACGCTCGACCGTCCAAGCTGTTGAAGTAAGAGAACAGTGAGTAGTAATCTTCCATCGAGATAGGATCAAATTTGTGGTCGTGACATACCGCACAACCGGTGGTCAATCCAAGAAAAATGGTTCCAAAGGCATCGGTGCGATCGATCACGTTTCGTGTGAAAACCTCATCGTAAATGGAGCCACCCTCACCTGTGGTGACATTCAAACGGTTGAAGCCACTTGCAATTTTTTGTGATTGATTTGCATCTGGAAGCAAGTCACCCGCGAGCTGCAGGGTCATGAACTCATCAAAGGGCATGTTGTCATTGATTGCCTGGATCACCCAGTCACGATAAGGCCACATTTCGCGATAGTTATCCAGATGCAAACCATGTGTGTCTGCGTAGCGGACAAGGTCAAGCCAATAACGCCCCACATGTCGCCCGAATTCTGCAGAGCCAAGCAGGCGATCAACCAGACGTTCATACGCGTTTGGTGATTCATCAGACAGAAACGCAGTGACCTGCTCGCGGGTAGGAGGCAGACCGGTAAGATCAAGACTGACTCGGCGTATCAATGTTCGGCGATCTGCCCTTGGGTTCAGTTCCAAGCCAGCAGACTTGGCACGTTGGTTAATCAGGTAGTCGATCGCCGCAGGACTATCGTTGGAGACATGAGCGGGGAACTCAGGCTGCGCGGGGGACCGAAACGACCAGTGCTGCTCGATCTTCGCTCCTGATTCAATCCACCGTTCGAGGCGTTTGCGTTGCGCTGATGCTAACGGTTTGTGGAATTCCGGTGGCGGCATCAACAGGTCAGCATCCTTGGAGTTCACTCGCGATAGCAATTCACTCTTGGATAGATCACCTGAGGTCACGACGCTTGACAGCCCTGCTGCGGTATCAAGTCGCAGGTCAGCTTCTCGTGTCTGCTCGTCAGGGCCATGGCACGCGAAACAGTGATCTGAAAGAATCGGGCGGATTTCCCTCGAGAAGTCAGGTGCGTCGATTTGCTCGACATCCTCTGCCACAGACCATTGCGTCAATGCGGGAAGGACCGTGATACCCAAGGTTAAGAGCAGCGTCACGGCAACGAGTTGGGGCCGATTGAGCATGTATCAGGGACAACTGAGATGTAGGATGAAACAGGAGAACGATGCCATTGGGTAGCTACCCATTACATTCTACCGCCGTTTACCACTGTCGGAAAACGAGAACTCAACAAACAAGGGCTCTGCCGAGGGAATGGATGGACAAAGCATACAATCGGCAAAAACCGAGATTTGCATGACCCATCACGTCAGAGTGAGTTTTGGTTGCGTTGATGGCTCGCCGCATGAAAGCTGGCGTTATGAGTTGACGCGATTGGTCGGAGCGTGTGTTTGGAGTGGAAATTGAATCAGATCAGTGTGGCTTCAACCCACAGTATTTTCTCTTGCCGTCACTTCAAACGGAGGCGTCGCCCCAACCACCGCCGCCGGGTGTTTCAATGATCAGTCGATCACCGGCAACTACCGAAAGAGATGCTGTTGCGGCAAGTGATTCAGTTTTCCCATCGTGTATGAGCAGGTTCCGTCCAACTTTACCCGGCGTGCCACCTGCCGCGCCGTAGGGGCCGACGTTGCGTCGGCCAGTCAGCAGGGAGATGACGAGAGGCTTCATAAACTCGAACTCCCGGATCATGCCATCTCCGCCACGGTGTATTCCCGAGCCACCGCTCTCACGTCGAATGGCAAAGCGTCTCAGACGTACGGGTAATCTTGATTCCAGAATTTCAGGATCGGTGATACGGGTATTGGTCATGTGCGTGTGCACAGCGTCTGCTCCTGATCGTGCTGCTGTCGCGCCACTTCCTCCACCGATGGTTTCGTAATAACCAAAGGTTGAATCACCAATCAGCACGTTGTTCATGGTTCCTTGCGAGGCTGCCGCTACGCCTAAGGCACCCAGCAGCACATCAACGATTCGCTGGCTCGTTTCAACGTTTCCGGCCACGACTGCAGCGCACCTTGTGGGGTCGGCGTGGTGAGGTGGATCCAGCATGCCGTCAGGGATCCGAATAGTCACGTCCCGCAGCACTCCATCGCATAGGGGCAAGTCGGAACCAGAAACACATCGCAGCACGTAAAGAGTAGCCGCTGTCACGATAGCTGGCGTTGCATTGAATCCATGGGGATGGACCGGTGAGGTATCAAAACAGACATCAAGGTGATTTTTATCCCGTTTGATTGTTGTAGAAATGTGGCTGCCATCATCCAAATGGTCTTCGAAGTTCATCGGGCAGGTGGGCAACTTCTTTATCCAGCGTTGCATGGAATCGCCTGCCAGATCCAGAATTTTCCCCATGAATGTGTCGATTGTTTTTACGGAGTATTGTTGAGCCAGTTCTGTCAACGCTTGTACGCCATGGGCACCTGCAGCCTGTTGTGCGGCAATGTCTGCCAAGTTCTCACCGACACATCGCGATGGATAGCGACCTGTTGAAAGCAGTCGCTTCAGATCGACCTCATGGTTGTTTCCCGATTTCACTAACGCGAAGTTTCGAATCACTACACCTTCTTCTGCCAAGGATGTCGCATTTGGAGGCATGGAGCCCGGCGTGCGTCCACCTATCTCAGCGTGGTGTGCCCGTGAGGCCACGTAGAAATCGGGTGGTCTTTTTTTCGCTTCAGTGTCACAGTTGCTCATTTGAGGGTCACAGAAGACTGGCGTGATCGCAGTCACGTCAGGTAGGTGTGATCCACCGGCATAGGGGTCGTTACTGAGGTAACAGTCGTGAGGAGACATTTCCGGAAACTGTTCCATGACTTGACGAACTGTATGCCCCATCGCCCCCAGATGAACTGGTACGTGGGGTGCATTGGCGATCAATGAGCCATCATGCCGAAACACTGCACAGCTGTAATCACGCCGTTCTTTAACGTTGACACTGATCGCTGTTCTTCGCAAAACCTCGCCCATCGCATCAGCAATGCCCTGCAATCGTCGGGCGATGACTGCCAGCAGAACTGGATCCGATGTGAGTTTTTGCGGTTCTGTTTCAAAGTTTACATTTTCCAGTGTCACGTCCGTGCCGCTGCAGGTGACCTCCAGTATTCCATCCCGGATCTTGCTGGCTTGCCATCCCGGTTCCACAACAAGCGTGGAATGATCGCCCACGATCATCGCCGGGCCTGAAATGATTTTGGCTTGAGGAAGAGAGTCGCGATCAATTTGCTGTGCCTCCAGCCATTGACCTTCGTGCCAAATCTTCGCTGTGCCAGCCGTACCAACAGCAGTTGGCTGATGCTCGTAAAAGGGCTTGTGCTCAGACTGCAGCGTGGCGTCACATCGTAATGCTGCTAATTCAACAGCACGGTCAGCCTGAATGTAGCCAAAGATCTTATTGTGTTTTTGATGGAATCTTTCCTGCAGTGTTTCAGTGGGAGACAAAGGGATGCTTAGAGAGGCCTCAGTCCCTTGATATCGGAGATCGGCTTCGAGAATATGATTCAGTTGTTGTCCCGGTTCGAGTTCATCTTTGAGTTGCTGTTTGGCATCCTGTGTCAACCTCGCTGCAGTTGCTTGAATCGATTCTGGTGTGAGGTCTTTAAGTAATTCGTAAATACCTTGTGTCACCACTTGACCTTGATCTGCCAGTCCCATTCCCAAGGCGCTTAGCATTCCCGAGTCGGGATGGTCGAGTATTCGTTTCATTCCCAAGACCCTGGCAACTCGGCACAGGTGTTGGCCCGCCGCGCCACCAAACCCGACCAGCACCATGTTCCGAACATCGCATCCTTGCGCGGTGCTCACTGTACGTACAGCCTCGGCCATGTGGGTCACAGCGATCGAAAAAAAACCTTCCGCTAATTGCTCAGTAGAGTTCAGTCCTGATTTTGGGTGAATTTGTTGCAGGACAGATTGCAACGCTTCTGTGGCTGCTTGGCGATTCAATGGAAAGGGAAATCGCTTTTCCGGTACTCTACCAAGTAACAGATTGACATCAGTGACCGTCAGTGGGCCGCCTCGTCCGTAGCAGGCTGGTCCGGGATTGGCACCCGCGCTTTCGGGGCCAACGGCCAGACGTTGTTCCGAGTTGTAATGGCAGATGGATCCTCCACCCGCTGCTACCGTTTCAATGTCCATCATGGCTGTCATCACTCGCACGCCTGCGACACGCGATTCGTACCGTCGCCCAACTCGGCCCTCGTAGCGACTGACGTCTGTGCTGGTCCCGCCCATGTCCAAGCCGATTGCATTTTTGGCATCTGCGCGTTCTGCAACGTGCCCCAATGCAACGACTCCGCCTGCTGGACCTGACAGGATGCTATCTCGGCCCCGGAAGGCCGCAGGCGATACCAGTTTGCCATTACTGGTCATCAGGCGTAGGCGGCACTGGGAATCACCACCAAACTGCTGCCAAACGTTTGTTACATATCCGGATAGAATCGGATTCAGGTAAGCATCCAGAACCGTTGTTTCCGTACGCGATACGTACTTGATCAGTGGTGACACTTCACTGGAGCGGGAGATGTTTTGGAATCCTGACTTCTTGGCCAATTCTTCGATCCGTCGTTCATGCTCATCGTTGACATGGGAATGCAGAAGACAAATTGCGAGTGAATCGACTCCATCACTTTTGAGCTTGGAGAGGATAGCGGTCACTGAATCAATGTCCATTGGCTGAATGACCGATCCATTGGCATCAAGCCTTTCATCAATTTCCAGGACGTGGTCTGTGAGCGGGGGATTCTTTTTAATGGAGAGTGAGAAAAGGTCAGGCCGATCCTGTTCACCGATCCGAAGGATGTCAGCGAAACCCTTCGTTACCAGTACTGCTGTGCTTGCGCCTCCGCGGGTCAATAGCGCATTGGTGCCACGGGTCGTTCCGAGCCGAACGTCGAGAGCGGGCAACGGATTATCCAAAGGAATACCGAGCAGTAGTCGAGTTGCCAGAACGGGTGCTTCAAGATTGGCGTTGAGTTCAATGACTAACTTTTCATTCGTGGCATTGCGAGATTCGCCACCCGACACTGTTCCGATGTTGCTGGGGTTTTCTTGATTGGACTCGCCAGCATTGTTTTCACCGAACGTCAGTATCCCATTTTCGTGTTTAGTGATCTTCCCAAGTGGTCGCCGCTGTCCCTTGGAATCAAGGATGGCTACTGTGGCATTTTTCCAGAACCCGGAGATGTCGTGTCCGGCAAGTTCGGTTGCGCGGAAGCTATGGCTGGTAATCCATCCTTCGATCTTTGCTCGGATCACTCCACTGCTCAGTACCTTCGTGTGGTGTCGCGTTGACCCATCAATGACGATGCAGTCAGTGAAGGTTCCGCCGACGTCTGCCCAAACTGTTACTGTCATGAGTTAAACAAAGCCAGGCTTTCTTTGGCTGCTGGTTGATCAATCAACGCGACAGCAACATCGCCCGGTTGAAGGGTGTCATTAGCGGTTGGGACACGAACAAAACCATTGCGTTCAACAGCGGCAATCAAGCAGCGGCCTGAAAGAGGCAGTTCTGCCAAGGTTGCTTGGGTAACTTGTGTACCCTCGGACACTTCCAGTTCATAGATTCCGATAGTGCCGTTTGGAATTCGACTTTGGCTGATGATGGCACCCTCATTTAGAAATCCGAGGATTTGCCGGGCTGCAACATCGCGTTCACTGACAGCCCGATCGATGCCCAATTTGCCGACGACGTTGGCATAGTCAGGACGTCCTACCACGCACATCACGCGTGCTGCTCCCAGTTCGCGGGCTTCGACCCCTGCCATGATGTTGCTCTCATCACTGCCGGTACAGGCAACAAAGTAGTCAACTGTCCCGCCGCCCTCGTCTTCCAGCACGCTGCGTCGATTGGCATTGGCGTGGATGACAGTCACCCCGGGTAACAGTTTCGCCAACCGATTGCAATGCTCACGATCACGTTCCAGCAACACAATCCGATAATCACGGCGGCTAAGTGAGTCGGCAAGGTGATAACCCGTTTCACCGCCACCCGCGATCATTACGCGCTGTTTGAGGTGCAAATCCGATTCGGAAACAAACATGCTTCTTGTTTTCGTAATGACCTCCGGGGCACCAATCAGGCTGACCCGGTCACCGCCGTGCAATTCATCCTCGCCGCTGGCGATCCACATGCGGCCTTCTCGGGCAATTGATCCAATTCGCACGGCCCCAGATATTTTCAGGTCTCGTAGTTTGTGTCCCGCGCTAACCGATTTACCATCAACTTCGACTTCGTAGACCTCCAATTGACCGCGAGCGAAATGCTCCAATGGAATTGCGTCTGGATTCCGGATGGCACGGGCCAATTCGAATGCAGAAAGCTGCTCAAGGCTAAGCAGACTGTCGATGTTGAAATGCCGTTGATAGTCAAATGTACTTAGATCGTGAAAAGCAGGGGCATAAACGCGGGCAATACTTCGGCGTGCCCCCAGTTCCTTTGCCATACTGGCTGCAACGATGTTGACTTCATCGTCGCCAGTGACCGCAAGGCACATGTCCGCCGAACTGACTTCGGCCTGAAATAAAACAGTGCTCCTCGATGCGCTGCCGACAATCGCTTTGACATCCAATTCGTTGTTGATGCGTTGAACATTGGCTGCGTTGCTATCCACAACGGTAACGCTATGCCCGCGTCTGCACAGCATGTCCGCAACCCAGCGGCCCACTGTTCCAGCACCAAGAGTCAGAACTCGCATGAAATTCAGTCTGTATGAAAGGGAATGAACAGGCTTTAGCCGTCAAGCAGTCGCGGTGAATCTGTCACGATTGCGAGAGGGATCAGCNTGGGAAGCACTCGTCAACCGAATAAGCATCAGGTTCTCAGGCACAGGTTGTCAGTAATGGGCATCAGNTTGTCAGGAACAAGCACGCGTGAATCATTTTCGCGGCGTCCAGATGCCGNTCATCAAGCGTTAATCATCATAACGCCAACCATCACGCGCCATCATNATCCCCAGTATCACGCCAGTGCACCTGCCCAGTACCCGCGTGGTGGCCCTGAGTGGTGTTCACAATAACCAATCGAGGATGCAAATTACGATGAAGATGACCGCCATGAATCCGGTAATCCAGCGACCTGTTTGCCATGCGTGTTGCAGAATCAACTTCGTGTTTTCGTGACGCGTTCCACCGAAGACCAAAGCGATGGCGATGATCAGGGGAAGATAGTACAGCAGGTAACTGGGGGCGATGGGAAGCATTTTGTCTTGCCGGGAAAATGTGTAACGGGAAGGGGCGTCTCAGAAACGGCGAATGATTTTTCTAAGTTGCTGCTTTCTCTGTTTCCTTGTTCGCTGACTCGTCCTCGTCATCAGACTCTTTTTTCCGGCCGCTGATCGGAATAGACAGCGGGCCTCCGTAGGCATCATAAATGACGAGAATATTCAGCAAGCCCGCGATCACTGTGTACCAAGTTCCCATTTCNTAGCCCGCGCCGTGACGGGCGTACCATGCTGACACCTCATCTGCCTGACTATCGCGGACAGGACGCAAAGGAGGAGCCATGAAGCCTCCCCAGTACGGTTCATAGTCTTCTGAAGTGCGTCCCGTTTTNCTGTTGGTGGCTTTCTTGATCAGATTTGCTTGNAGTAATGCGGGTAATGCTGCACCACCCACGCCCGCCTGAAGAAAGTAGTGCCAACGCTTGTCTCCCGGCGCCCACGACGAGTAAACCACATGCCCGCCACCCAACGCGAATCCAAGCACCCATGCAGACAGGATGCAGACCATGAATAAGACGCCCTTCGTGTAGCGTCCTTGGTAAAAGTGGCCAGCGCCAGGAATTAACCACGCCAAAAGGGCGGCTAATGGCCGGTTGCGGAGATCAATTCGCTCGCCGTCCACCAAAATGGTGTTCTTGCTGTCAGATGTCATCTGTGGCTTCGTGTTTGTGGCCTCGCCGTCTTGTTTCAGGCCCCATTGTGAAAGAAAGCTATTCGCTGCGATAGGTGAATCAAGTTTGTCTTGACGTGATTCCCTGTCATCCAGTAAATCCAGATCACAAGTTTTTGATTTTCACCATTCGCTGGACGGCATTCGCATGGCTCGCTTCGCTCTTGGATTTAGCTATACCCTCATTATAACGCTCGCTGTGGGCTGTGGCTCNGGAACCCCTGTTGCAGATAACCCGACTCCTCGGACGCAGGAAGGGATTACGACTAACGGCGGTGCAACATCGCCTGCCTCGTTAAATCCCCCGCCAACCGACATTGTGAGCCAGTTTCTCGACGAAATCCGCCGCGGAGGCGAGGATTCCCGAGCAAACGCACTACTCACCTCTCGTGCTCAGAGCGAACTCAAACGGATCGGGCAAACGATCCAACCCATCGGATCGCCCAGTGCCAGCTTCGAAGTCACCCGCTATGAGCTGCATCCCGAGGATGCATCTGCTGCCATGGTCCATAGCGTTTGGTCCGAACCCAACGCTGAAGGCGGTAATGTCGCATCCTCTCAAGTTGTCTGGGCACTTCGCCAAGAACAGAGTGGTTGGAGAATCAGCGGCCTCGCAATNACGATCGATCCTGAAGCAGAGGATCCTGTGGTCTTTAATTTCGAGGATGGGAATCAAATGGCGGCGATGTTGTCCGAACCCGCCCCAGGCAATTCAGAAGTTTCGTCGCAGGCGACCGCCCCGGAATCAACGCTGAACCGTTGATTTGAAGGCTCATCCAGAACCCCCCCCCAATGCGGCTGTGCTGGTCTGAATTCAACCATTGATAGCAATTAAGGGGGGTGTGTTTGCTCTTGCAGGCCTTTTAACCAGACGCGATTCCGACTCTACGCAGCAATGGTTCTGACTCGTTCAGAATTTTGCTGCGTCTCTTTGTGACAATAATTCCCAAATTTCAAGTCACGCCCGATTGACACTCATGTGTCGCTAGTTACCCTATCGCTCGAAATTACGCGGTCGGAATAACCTACGCAAACCTCCTAGTTTGCGGNTGATTGGTTGTCTGTCGCAGCATTCGTGAGCCAGTTGGCACGTCGTCAACGGCACGAAATGTGGGGTCTCAGGAATCAGGCCCATAACCATGATGTGCGAATTCGGATCGCACCTAACTCCGAACTCTGGAGATTTAAGATGAATCGGACTGTGGTGAGCGGCATTGCCGCGTTCGCACTGATGATTGGTGCAGGACTTGCTATGACTGACACAACTGCCGAAGCTGGTCGCTGCGGCGGAGGACTTTTCTCACGTCTGCACGCGAAGAGCTGCGGCGGAAAAGTTTTGGGCAACGTGTGTAACAAGAGCTGTGGTGGTGGATTGCTTGCACGCCTGAAGGCAAAGCACGCTTCTGACTGCTGTGCTCCTGAAGCTGCTCCATGCGAAACAGCTGCTCCATGCGAAACAGCTGCTCCATGTGAAACAGCTGCTCCATGTGCAACGCCATGTGAGACAGCACCTTGTGCGACTGAGACTGAGTGCTGTGAGGATTCTTGCTGCAAGAAGCCTTGCCTCTTCAAGCGTTTGTTCAGCAAAGTTCGTCGCAACAAGTCTTGCTGCGAGAGCCCATGTGCAACAGCTGCTCCTTGCGGAACAGTTGTTGAGGAAGCTGCAAGCAGCAGCGATTCCACCGAGGCTGCTCCCCCAGCACCAGTTGCTGACGCAAAAACCGACGCTTAGTCGTTATTGAGGGCTAGACGTTGGGATGGGAATTCTGACTGAGTCACCAAGAAAGCCAAGATACCCTGCCGGTCTATTGATCGGCAGGGTTTTTTATTGTGTCGATGACTTTTTGTGTGTCGACGAATTGTTCAACAACATCGGGGCGTAGCCGGGCGACATCATTAAAGTCGTCGATGTCATCCGGTTTCAAATAGAGGTGTTCGGATTGATCGTGATCTTGAACGTAGAACCAGTCGGGGGTCGTGACGGCGTGTGCAGTTCGGTCCGACTTCGTGATCACGCTGGCGCCTTCATCTGATCGGCACCATTGTTCGGGTGACCACATGAGCGAGCCTGATTGCTCAGGTGACGAATGTTTCGCGATTTGATCCAAAAGATCGGGAAACGTATCGCCACCGCTCAATTGGGGCAGATGCAGGGGGCCGAGGTCGCTAACGATCAATGGAAGTCGAATGTCGGCACTTCTTAGCGGTCCAAGGCGATGCCCCATCCATCCATGTTGGCCCAACTGGAAGCCGCTGGTGCCCACGATCAGCACATGGGGATCGTCTGGTTCCAGCGATGTCAGGAGAATCTCGATCAGCACGTCGAGCATTCGTATTTGACATCCATAGGTGCGCATCCAAGACATGACTAAATCAGGATGCGCCTCGGCTGGTAGTTGGAAGCGTGGCGGGGTGATGTCTTCGAAATAGGGTGGCAGTCGCTCGACTCTTTCAGTGACTTCATTGGCATCCTCTAGCAGCTCGACTTCGTCGCTAGGGGCGAGCGAGTCCTCATCGCTTTCGTCCATCAGCGTCATGTAACGCGGGGCATCCCAGCGTTTGGTCAGGAAGTCACTGTGGAGCCACAGGATGCTCCAGTCATCTTGCTCTGCATCACGCTCGATTGCGGCAGCTACCAATTGACCAAGTTGAGTTTCAATCATGTCCTCTGCTGGTGCCTGCTCCCGTTGCTGTTCGCGGTCATGCAAAGATACCATTCGATCAAACGGTAGTTTCTCAAATTGATCTGCGATATCTTCCACATCAGTGATCAGATCGATGCTTCCGTTGGCCTGCCACTTGTCTTTCCAGTGGGTGGTTTGGTCGAGGCTTTCAACCATCTGTAGAAACATATTCGACGGCTGGTCATCGGTTGCCAGCCAGCGATCCCAGACACATCCGGTATCAGCAATGGCGTCAATCGCCGGAGTCCTATTCCATGATGAACCGTAGCACCCAAGGGCAGCGGGAGTCAGCCCTTCGAGCGACAGAACAAGGAGCGGTCGCGGCTTCAATGGAAATCTCGCAGGTTTGAGATCGGCAGAGGTGGTGTTCGAAGCATGTTGTAGACGCTTCGACCCTGAAAGTGTGAGACGTTGTCGACAAAAAAAAGAGCCGATTGCTGCGGTCTGCGNNGAACCGNCCTCATAGCATCACACAAACGAGTGTTGCCAGCACATGCTGGGNTTGCTGCTAAGTCCAAGAATTTTGGCAAAGCATCACATAAAGCCCGAACGTTAAGCGTTTTNCCACGCGATCTTTACCGGCGTTGCAGGGTGCCCGCCAATGACGCAGCNNGTTTGTTTCAGGTTTTTGCAGGCTTNTTCTTTGGCTTGAAAATCTCGGTCGCGGTACCAAAGTGGACTTCACCAGCGTTCATCAGTGTTTCACTGAGCGTTGGGTGAGGGTGANCACTGTNGGNGATGTCGTGGNCTTCGNAACCCATTTCGATTGCCAAGACTNCTTCTGCGATCAACTCCCCAGCACCGCTGCCAACAATGCCGCAACCCAGAACCCTGTCGGTCTTGGGGTCGACTAGCCACTTAGTTAGGCCATTGGTAATTCCAAGTGCTTGGGCGCGGCCACTGGCAGCCCACGGATAGATTTCAACATCAACTTCGACGCCTTCTCGTTTGGCCTCTTCCTCGGTGATTCCCGCCCAGGCAATTTCTGGATCGGTGAAGACGACGGCAGGGATCGCAGCCTTGTCGAATGCCACATTTTTACCTGCAACAACTTCAGCAGCGATGCGGCCCTCATGGGTCGCCTTGTGGGCGAGCATTGGATCGCCAGCGATGTCACCAATCGCGAGAATATGCGGATCGGCTGTCTTCTGCTGCTCGTCACAGACGACAAAGCCTCGGTCGTTGACCACGACCTTGGTGTTTTCTAGTCCAATCCCCCGTGTTACCGGACTGCGACCGATACTGACGAGGACTCGATCGTATTGCTCGTGCCCGAACTTGTTCGGCCCCTCGAACGTGACTTCGATCTTGTCGCCCACTTCTGTCAGGGATCCAACCTTGGTGTTCAGGAATACACGTCCCTCACAAAGCTTGTCAATCTGTTTGGCCAGAGGCTTGACGAGGTCGCGGTCGGCACCCGGCAGAAGACCGTCCATCAATTCGACGACGCTGACCTTCGAGCCCAATTGAGCATAAACACTGCCCATTTCCAGACCGATATAACCACCCCCGACCACCAACAGATTCTCTGGAATGTCTTCCAAAGCAAGGGCCCCGGTGCTGTCCATCACCCGGTCGCTATTGATTCGGAATGAAGGAGGCATCGCTGGGACGCTACCGGTCGCGAGGATGCAAGTATCAAAGGTAAGTGTTCCACCGTCCGGAATCGATTCGTGATCGCCTTCTAGTTTCAGAGTAGTCGAGTCAACGAAACTTCCGCGTGCCTGAATGACCGTGACGTTGCGACGCTTGGCAAGTTGTCCCAGCCCTCCTGTCAGGTTCGAAATCACTTTGTTCTTTCGAGCACGCACCTTATCGATATCGATTTTCGGACTCTCGTCATAAACAACGCCCCATTCTTCACGCAGCTCTTCAACTTCACTGATGACCTTGGCAACGTGTAGTAGTGCTTTGCTCGGTATACATCCTCTCAGGAGGCATGTGCCGCCGAGTCGCGGTTCGGCTTCAACAATGGTGACATCCAGACCTTCGTCTGCTGCCAGGAACGCTGCCGCGTAACCGCCGGGACCACCACCAAGGACAACAACTGGAGCATGCATGAGCGAGGCTTACCTTGCAAATTTGGATAGAGGATGCATGAACTGGGAGTCCAGCGATCTTTGGCCGTCATCCCAGAGATAACGAACTTGGCTCACCATCGCGATCTCGAAATCTGTGGCAGGAAACCACCAGTCCTTCGCGTCAGCAGAAAAGCGAAACGACCCTCGCCGCAGTCAATGACATTGCGGATCACGCCTCTTTAAGAAAAGACGACCCTGATGATCATGTGACCCGATTCGAGTGATCGCTGTCAGCCATGCTCGATTCAACGGCGTTTGCGACCACACTGATCGGCAAACGCATCTTCGATTTAATATAACCTGTCGACTAGCGAGACAGGAATTCGACCACGCTGTTCGCGTCCACTGGCAAGCTGATATCGCTTGGTCCAGGCAGACCCAAGACGGTCGCTTTCAGGTTCTCACTGTCAAAAGTCACCCAATCAAGGGCGTCAGGTGCTGCGTTTGCGATGACACCCCGATAGAGGTTTTTGAGGTTTTCGCGACCGCGAACCTCAATGATGTCGCCGGGACGCAGAAGATAATTGGGCTTCGTGACTTTGGTGCCGTTGACCAGAAAGTGGCCGTGGGTAATCCCCTGACGAGCTTGTGGGCGTGTTTTGGTCAGTCCAACGCGGCGAACCACGTTGTCCAGTCGTCGCTCGCACATCAACAGCAGCAATTCACCTGTGTTGCCCGGTTTGCGGCCAACAGCATCGAAATAACGTCGTAACTGACGCTCACCAAGACCGTAATAGTGCTTGATCTTCTGCTTTTCCATCAACGCCAAGCCGTAGTTGCTGGGGCGACGGCCACGGACGTGCATTCCCGGTGGCTGTGGGCGACGGTCCAGTGCACGAGCGGCACCCGCTGTCTCGTAAATCAGGGTACCGAGTCGACGATTGATACGAGCTTTTGGGCCAGTGTAACGGGCCATGGGCTTGCCTTTCTACGTCACGCATGACGCTGTTGGAGGGTGTGCGAAGCAGGATATTCGCCTGCTCGCAGGATGCGATCCATGCTCTCAGTACGCTGATAAACAGCTGTCCGAAATGAGCATGGCCTCGACAATCGAGGCCATCTGGTCGCATGCTGGATTTCTTTCAGCCCGCAAGTGTCGCTGGAAAGAATGATTTTGGCAAGAGGAAGCGGGCCGAGAACGTCCGTTTGATCCCGAAAAAAACGACACTCAGTCCGGTAGGGATGCCCAAACACTGCTGCGTCCGTTCCCCTGTTTGATCTCCTTTCTGCTGAACCTTGGTTCGACTACCTTGGTTTGACCGACGTGGGCCGGTTGGTTGCTGGGGGCCGGTTGGTTGCTGGGGGTCAGTTGGTTGCTGGGGGTCGGTTGGTTGCTGGGGGTCGGTGTCCTGCGGGTTGGCGTCTCGACCAGTAGCAGATCAATGGCAGGGGATCGTCGTCCTGCAAGGGCCCGTTTTCGGCTGGGACCCCTGCCGGCTGAAACCGATTGCAACCGTAAGGCCTAGCAACTGCGACACTTTGTCGGGACCTGTTGCCCCATGCCGTGCCCGCAAACAAACTGCGTCGCAGCAACCTGATGCCAAACAAAATTTAAAAATCCTCACAATCCACAGGTGATTGATAATGGCTGACATAGACGTTTACGGAGTTGGTAATGCCCTGGTCGATATTCAGGCGCAAGTCGCCGATCAGATTTTGGAAGAGCTGAAAATCGAAAAGGGCGTGATGACCCTGGTCGACCAGGAGCAGCAGGCGGGTGTGCTTGGCAAGCTTGGCAGCTCCCCTCTGCACCGTTGTGCCGGCGGTTCTGCCGCCAACACGATCGTGGCGTTGGCTGACTTGGGTGGTTCTGCTGCCTATGTCGGTAAGGTCGGCGATGATGAGATCGGGTCGTTTTTCCTGAGTGACATGCGAGAACTAGGCATCGGAATCGATGTCACACCGGCCAGCAGCAGCACCGGAACTTGCGCCGTCCTGATCACGGATGATGCACAGCGAACGATGCTGACGCACTTGGGTGCATCCGCAACGCTTACAGAAGATGATATCGAGCAGGCGATTGTTGAATCCTCAAAATATGTTTATGTCGAAGGTTACTTGCTGACCGGTGAAACCACGAAGGCAGCAGCGTATCGAGCGATGGACCTCGCCAAAAAAGCTGGTGTCAAAGTTGCCTTGACGGCGTCTGATCCCTTTCTCGTGAATATGATTCGTGATGAAATCTGGGACCTTGTTCGCGGGCCAGTCGATTTATTCTTTTGCAATGAAGAAGAAGCGAAAAGTCTGACCAACGAGACGGATCCCATTCAGTGTGCTGCAAGAATTCACGAGCATGCTGAGAACGTGGCGCTCACGCTCGGGGATAAAGGTTCGCTTATCATGCATGGTGGCGAAGCCTTTCCGATTGAGGGAGCCTCGGTAAAAGCCATCGACACCACTGGTGCCGGTGATATGTATGCCGGTGCACTTCTGTATGGCATTACCAATGGAATGGGGTGGCAACAGGCAGGACATCTCGCATCCCATGCCGCAGCCAGAATTGTTTCTCAAATGGGGGCCCGTTTGGAACACAAATTTACCGCCCAAGAAGTTGCCGATTTTGCCAATATGAGTTGAAGTGCTCATTCTTTCATTAGTCAAATGAATGCCGTTTCGGCCACTTTCCGTTACGAAAACACATGCGTGCTTTGACTAACTGAGTCATTGCAGTCGAGAGAGAGGTCGGAGAGGAGTGACAAACTTTTTCGTACGCTTGACTCGCACTAATGCTCTGTAAATACCGATAACCTGTGATTACTGATGCTTTGTGATTAACGGTGAATCTTGCTTTCACCGGTGGTGGTTGCATTAAGCTGCAATCCACAGTTCAATTAGTTCATATTTCAAGACCCCTGAATACAACCTGAGTAGGTCGCAGATGGCTGTTGAAATCAATGTCGGATATACCGGGCAACTTCGTTGTGAAGCGACCCACGGTCCCAGCGGGCAAAAGCTCAGCACCGATGCTCCCACCGACAATGGGGGAAAGGGGGAGTCTTTTTCGCCAACCGATTTGGTGGCCACCGCGTTGGGTACCTGCGTGATGACTATTCTTGGTCTGGTGGCCGAACGGCATGACGTCGATTTGGAAGGGACGAAGATTCATGTGACGAAGGAAATGATCACTGAGCCGGTGCGCCGAATTGGTGCACTCCGGACGGTCGTTACGATCCCCGCAAATGCGGTGACTGACGCGGACTTGCGAATGCGTTTGGAAACAGCAGCCAGAAAATGCCCCGTCCATCAAAGCTTGCATGCTGACATTCAGGCCCCCATCGACTTTCGTTACGAAGGCTGATCTCTTCCCGAGTTTCGTTGATCCATCACTTGGGGAAATTCGGTTGCAACTGCCCAGTTTGAAGTTGCTGATGGCCAAGTTGCTGCGCACTTCGGCAGTGATTTGCTCGTGCCCGCTGCAGGGCCGACTTTAACGGTTGTAGCAGTTGCAACGATTCGCATCTTCCTGCTGGCAACCGAGGACACAAATAGCCGATTTTTAGAGAAGTTGTAGTCTCTCTACTCAATTTGCGCGCATGCATGTCGGCTGCCTCGATAGACGAAACCGTTGAGCTGGAACGGAAACCAAATCTCGTTCGCGATGTATGCGCGCTTGTGCTGATCGCTTTTACGCTGATTCTGACCGTATCACTTGTCACCCATAACGCGGCTGACCCACTCGACACACCGATCTGGCCCATCAGTGAGTTTTACACTCCGGATGCCACGATCTTTCCACCTAATGCCACCATTACCAATGCATGTGGCTACTGGGGTGCTTTGTTGTCGTCGTTGTTGCTGGATTCTTTAGGTGTTGCGTCAGCGATTGTGATTGGTGC
>PAUV01000106.1 GCA_002712845.1 Rhodopirellula sp.
GGAGCTGATTGCGAAGCTTGATGCAGAAATTGAAAATCGTGACTCACATACAGCTAAGGTTGCGCTGCTTCGGAGAGTAGCAATCGTAATGTTGGCGGTGATTCTTGTTGGTGGGGCTCTCGCGGCGGTCTGGATTGATTCAGAACGAAGACTCGCAAGAGCGGCAGCAAAAGAGGCGAATGAGCAAAGAGAAGTAGCAAACGAGCAACGAGAGTTGGCAGTCACAGAGAAAGAAAAGGCGGTGAAGGCTGAGGAGTTTGCGAATGAGCAAAGAGAAGTGGCAGTCACAGAGAAAGAAAAAGCGGTGAACGCTCAGTTGTTTGCGGACGAGCAAAGAAAGGTGGCGGAGCAGGAGCGGGAAAAAGCGGTGAAGGCAGAGGTGACTGCCAAAGAGCAACGAAAATTGGCAGTTGCTGAGAAAGAAAAGGCTGAAGTAGCGGAGGGAAATGCTGAGCAACAGCGTTTGGAAGCAGTAGCTCAAGCAGAGATCGCGAGGCAGCAGAAAATACGTGCGGAATACGAAGAATACAATTCTAAAATAGCTTTGGCCAAGGCGCGGCTTGATCGCAATGAAGCCGATGGGGCGCGAGAAATTTTGATGGACCTGGCCGAGAATTCCAGTGCAGGTGATCGTGCCATGGGATGGGAATGGCGGTGGCTATGGCGGCAAGCAAACCAATCCGAGTCGTTGAGCCTCGGTCAGATACCGGCGATTGATCTTGCGGTAAGCGAAGCGGCACGTGTGGGGGCCGTCGCTTTGGCCAATGGTGCAGTTCAGGGTTTGCATTTGGGGAGTGAGCAGCAAGTAGTCGAAAAGTTCACCATTCCACCGGCGATCCTCGAAAAGCAGCAAGCAACGAGCGTAGCGATCTCGATGAATGGAGAAAAACTCGCAATTGGGACTGCGAGTGGAAACGTTTACGTTCTCTCCGGATTAGATGATCTTACAAGTGTCTCTGACCAAGTTGTGACAGTCGCTGCCCATAAACGCGGCATCACGGATATCTGTTTTGGCAGGGATGGAACATTGTGGACGGCTTCAGAAGATCGATCGGTTCGATCATGGAAGCAGGCTCCTGATGGATCTCTGCGTGAAGAAGTGGTTGGATGGCATTTTCTTCCCGTGCGACAAATCGCGATCGCTGATCAGGGGCGGGGAACGTTCTTGGCCGCTGTGGTTGGAGATGGTCGAAGCGGAAAAGTCGTCGTTTGGGAACAGGTTCAGCAAGGCAACGGACCCGCGTTGCAGTTGCTCGGGCGAATGTCCGATCACTCCGCACCACCTTCCGCTGTTACTTTCGACAGATCAGGGCAGCGTGTTGCTTCCGGAGATTTAGCAGGCAACGTGCTGGTTTGGAATGTATCGGAAGTGTCTGCAGAGGGTGAGAAAGAATACCGAAAGTCCATCGAAGCAGCCGTTCAACAAACTCAGCAGACTGAAGCTATCGTGGCGACTGTGCCCGCGTTACTCGCAAGAGAAGTAGGCGTAGCACTGAAAGACTTTGAAACGGTTGCGGGGGAACGCGTCGTGTCGCCTGTCTCACGGTCGGAACGTGATTTGTCCTCTGCCAAAGCCCATGCCGATGCAATTGAAAGTATTCGCTTCAGTGCGAATGGCGAGTTGCTGTTAACCGCCTCCGATGACTACACCGTCAAACTATGGGATCTTGGTCAAGGTAACGGAAAAGTCCGTCAAACACTCAAGGGGCACGGTGGTTGGGTGGTCGGTGCAGATTTTGTACCTGGTCAAGATAACTTCATTGTGTCTGCATCGGATGATGGAACCGTACGTCATTGGAATCCTGCAACTTATGTGGGCGCTTTCAAGTCGCAGGCAGCGGGTGATGCTGGCCGTTCAAATTTGGAAACTCAGGATCCTCGGGAAGAAATCTGGTCTGCGAGTTTTGCACCCGGCGGGAAGCAGATCGTGATTGCTCGAGGTGACCACAAGGCAGAGGTCATACGAGTAGGTGAAGAGTCGCTGGAATTTCGTCAGGTGTCGGAACTATCCTTGCATGAGGGGACTGATTTTGTCGCCATGTCGATGCAGGTTGATCAACGCAACGGATTATTGTATGTCGGAAGTGGGGATGAAACGATTCGGGTGTGGGACTTGGAACGAGCCGTTCAGGTTGGAACAGCTAAGAAAACAGGTTTGAACACTGCTTTTGCACTCTCGCGTGATGGACGCTGGTTGTTAACGGGTTCCAGTGAATCGAGTCTTCGTGGCATCCTCTGGAGTCTTGATCCGTCAGGCAAAGAATCGCCGCGGATCGTGCATGAACTTCTTGGGAAACCCGGGCAGGAGGGAGTCGCCGCCTTCGCCATTTCACCTGACTCGAAAACGCTATTCACCGGCGATGACTTTGGAATTGGCTTGCTCTGGGACATTGAAACTGGACAACAGATCGGTGCTCCGATGGTCAACCTAAGAGGGGCCCGGATTAATGCTGCTGTGTTCAGTAACGACGGAAAAGCAATTTTAGTTGCGGCGGACAATGCCTCTGTCACACAAATAGATTTGCAGACTCGTCTTGAGGGTATACGTTTCCAGCAGGTTGGTTATGTAATTGACTTGTCGCTCTCACAAGACAATAAGTACTTGGTGACCGTGTGCGAGGTTGCGAATGAAACCTACATCAAGACTTTTGCAACACTATGGGACGTTGGGTCGGGACTGGGAAAAGTGCTGGATTTGACAGTTGCCCCCAGGTCGAGTGATGGTGGTTCCGTGAGTCGCGCGAGGATCACTTCCGCAAGATTTGACCCGGACAACAGAATGGTCTTCGTCAGTCGTACTGCAAGCACGAATGAAAAATCGGAGATTCGCACATGGAATCTTGGGCGTGTTCTGAAAGCAGCTGATTTCATGAATAGTGAGCAAATGAAACAGTTCGTTTTACAGACTTCGCAGTCCACGAATGGTGGAACAACTTTCATAATGCCGAGCGTTCGCGGTGATACCGAAGGAGTCTTGCCGCTTGATGACCAAAGAGTACTTACCATGAACAATAATGGTGTCTTTCTTTGGAATCTGGCTACCAAACGCGAAGAGAAAAGTTATCGCGCACATGCTGAATTGACTGAGGCTGGTTTCTCGTTTGATGCAAAGTACGTTGCGACGGCAAGCCGATCAGTAAAAATCTGGGACGCTGAATCTGGACAAGCTTTGGCGAAAATCGAGTCCGACAAGCCAATTCGAACCATCCAGTTTTCACCTGTCAGAGCTGGCACCACGGGGTACATGTTCGCGACAGGTGGAGATGAGGGAGTTGTTGAGTTCTGGGAATTCAACCCACAGGCTCGAGAGATCAAACCTTTTACCGGTGTTGCGAAAGAAAACGTGGCAGAGCAGCAGTCGGAGTTGCCCAAGGCAGTACGTCGGATTCGTTTCTCAAAAGATGGAGATCGACTTTGGATCGTCGGAGATCGGGGATTGGCTCGCTATCGTCATCTACGCAACGCGGCGGAAACGATCCTCGTGGAAGTGCCTGAGCATCAGAGTTTGAGATGCGCCGCAATTTCTGATGATGGAAAATTCATTGCAGCTGGAAGCAGTGCCAAGAACGTTCTTGTATGGCGGCTTCCGACACCGGATCGTCAGATGGAGCTTGTGACTTTAAGTGGTCATGCAGGCACGGTCAACGATGTTGGCTTGATCGGAAATGATGCCGGTAATATGAGAGTGTTTTCAGCGTCCCAAGACGGTACCACTCGTGTCTGGGATCCTCAGTTTGCTGCTTCCACAGCAGACGGAGATGAGTCTGGAAGAGGTCGTGAGATCATCTCATTGCGACGGCACGAAGGAGATGTGACGGCGCTGGACACGACAGCCAATGGCGATTTGTTGATGACCGCGGGGGGTGACGGGCAGGTTGTGCTTTGGCCTGCAGATCCACCAACTGAAGATATGAGCGGAAAACCGTAAGCTTGGCGCAATTACAATGAACTGTGCCAACTTGGTTGGGGTCGCATTTGAGGATTGTGTGATCGATCGCACGCCTGCATGGATTTGTCTACGCGATCAGAAGTTCGGGCATTCCCTGCTGTAGTTGCCCATCCTGCATGCGATGACAGCGATCAGCAGATTCAGCGATCGAATCATCGTGTGTGATCATTAGGATAGTCAAACTGTCATCCTGATTTAGTTCGGTCAACAGGCTCAGGATATCGAGACCCGTTTCGGTATCAAGGTTTCCGGTGGGTTCGTCGGCCAGCAACAAAGTCGGGTCGGTCATCAAAGCCCGGGCGATGGCTGCACGCTGCATTTCTCCGCCACTCATCTCGGCCGGTTTGTGTGAAGCTCGATGCAACAAACCAACCCGATCAAGCATGGCTTCAGCCCGCCTTTTGGCTTCTTTTCGATGTCTGAAAAAGTTCCACGCAGATCTGCCAATCATGGTGGGAGCAAGCACGTTTTCAATGGCAGAGAGTTCGGGCAACAGGTGGTAAAATTGAAAAATGATTCCAATGTCATGGTTGCGATAACGATCTCGGCGAGAGCGTGGGGCGTTGTCGATGCGTTCGCCTTGAAATTGGATTTCGCCGCGATCGGGCTGATCGAGTGTCGCCAGAAGATGCATGAGCGTGCTTTTACCACTTCCACTTCTTCCAACGAGCGCGGTTACAAGACCGGTCGTCACCTCGAAGTCAACGCCGCGTAAAACAGGAACTTCGATGCGGTCCTTGTGGTAACTCTTGTAAACATCCTGGGCGCGAAGCACTGTGTCTGAGGTCATGTTTTAGCCGTGTTGTTTTTTTGAGAGTTGGTCAAGGGTTCGCGTAAATCGCAATTGCGATTTTTACTCGAATCGCAGTGCTTTTACCGGGTGCATCCTTGCCGCTCTGAGTGCCGGTAGGACGCTCGCAAAGATGGCGATGGCAACTGCTCCTGCCATGACCCATACCAGAGTGAATGGGTGAATGATGGTGGGGATCTCGGTAAAGTAATAAACGGTGGGGTCGAACACTTCCTGTCCCGTTATCTTTTCGATGAGCGTTGCAACCTCATTAATATGGTCAACAAATAACAAGCCACCAATCAACCCAGCACCGCTCCCGACAAATCCGAGTAGCAGGCCGTAACTGAGGAAAATGCTCATGACACCACCGCCTGAAGCGCCCAATGCCTTGAGTGTTCCAATGTCGCGGGTTTTCTCGACGACAATCATGAAGAACGTGGCCAGAATTCCGAATCCTGCGACCGCAATGATCAGGAAAAGTAGGATGTTCAGAATCGTTGTTTCTAATTTCACTGCAGCCAGAAGCGGGCCTTGCATGTCCCGCCATGTCTGAATGTTGTAAGCATAAACGTTCGGTGGAAAGCGGCGACGCAAAGCATCGCGGACCGTGTTCAGGTCAGCACCCTCAGCCAGCTTCAATTGGATCGTTGTAACGCTGCGGACCTGACTGGAAGGATCAATCATCCCTCGGAATTCCTGCAACTGGTCAAGTCTGCAGAAAGCAAAGGTGCTGTCGTATTCACTCATCCCGGACTCGTACATGTCCACGACCGTAAATTTCTGATTGACGACTTTGGCATTGTCTGACGCATTCGGAAACATCATCCGTACATCATCGCCAGGACGACAGTAGTAATGGTCGCGGACGTTGTTCTCTTCATCACGCATGCGAGCACTGCACGTGGAAATGCCCAAAATGATTCCGGGGAACTGCTCGACTGCAGGGTCAAACTCAGAAATTTCCTCTGTGCCACTGTCCTCAAAGATTTGTGGTGTAGCAATCGTTATTGAGGGACCTGTATCTTCTTTGGTGATGCTACTGGCAGGGGCTCTCAGGGCTTCGGTTCTTGCTTGCTCCTCGGCAAGTGCACGTTCGTAAGCAACACGGGCACGACGGTAACCCCATCCCGAGTTAGGGAATTGTTCCCGGTTGGGCGCGAATCCATCTTCCCGAAGATCGAATTCGACTTGTGACTGATTTTGTGGATGTAGCAGGTAGCGTCCAAAGTGACTGACGTCGTCATAAGTTGCTGGATCTAGGCCAACAAAATTCACGTGTCGGGTAATGAGTTGTCCATTGAAATCGATCCCCAGCATTGCCGGAACGTGAACGCTAGCCGAAGAACCAACGACCTCGTCGCCGCATACCTGCATGATCTCTTCAAGATGGCCCTCAGGGTCAGGCATGCCTCCACTGGCGTGACATTCAATCAAAATGTCAGATGCCAAACCATGGAGACGCTCATGCATCTCGGCAGAGAAGCCTGCCATGACACTATTGACGACGATCAACGTTGCAACACCCAGTGTCACACTGATGATCGATGCGAGCGCTATGTAGCGAGTCCGCAAATAGCGAAAACAAAGCAGCCAGCGATACATATACCGTTCCTTGGATTCAATCGATTGAGGCACTTCCGTGTGCATCCTTCATGACTGCCTTCGAGTCTAGGAAAGTCAGTTGCCGGGCGTAAACGGCAATCGGGCTCCCATTTCAGCACTCGAGCGGCTTTCGTGGCTATTTGCAGAACGCCAGCATGCTAGTTCCACGCATCAATCTCACACCTCTACTCACCGCTGTTCGCGCACGAGCGAGGTTGGTCGATTGGTTTCCCAACCCTAGGAGTTGGCACCCTCGGGACGCAAAAGTGGGAAAAGAATGACGTCTCGAATTGATTTTTTCCCCGTTAAAAGCATCACGAGTCGGTCGATACCGAGTCCCAAGCCACCTGCTGGCGGCATCGCGTAACGTAAGGCTCGCACAAAGTCGTGATCCATTTTCGCCATCGAATCCTCTTCATCCTGACCCTCAAGCTGCGTCTTGAAAAGCTCTTCCTGAAGATCGGGGTCGTTGAGCTCGGTGTATGCATTTGCAAGCTCCATTCCAAGGATAAATAGCTCGAATCGTTCGGCGATTGCTGGATTTCCCTGTTTGCGTTTGGTCAGGGGACAAATGCTAGCAGGGTAGTCGATCACAAAAATGGGACCCTCCAGAGTGTCCTCAACCTTCTCTTCGAAGATTTCATTCCGGATCACATCAGGGTGCTTACCTTCGATTGCAAGATGCAACGTTTTCGCGTACGCAAGAACGGCTCCGTCATCAGATGGATCTACGCCCGTTGCTTTGGCGAACAGGTCGGCGTAGGTGGCACGTTGGAATGGCGGTGTGAAGTCAATCGTTTTCCCATCGAATTCACGGATATAACCGCCACCAATCGCATCAATGGCGTCAATGATTAGCTGTTCGGTGAGGTCCATCATCGACTGGTAGTCGCCATATGCTTGATAGCATTCCAGCATAGTGAACTCGGGATTGTGACGCGGGCTGATGCCTTCGTTACGGTAGACTCGCCCCACTTCGTAGACGCGTTCCATTCCACCCACCATCAGTCGTTTGAGGTGCAGTTCCAATGCGATCCGCATCGTGAGTGGCATATCGAGTGCATTGTGATGCGTGGCAAAGGGGCGTGCTGCGGCACCACCAGCGACAGTGTGCAGTGTTGGGCCTTCGACTTCGCAGAAGCCATCTTTATCCAAAGTATGGCGAATGGATTTCACGATTTTGGTGCGATCAAGGAATGTCTGCATGACACCGTCGTTGAAGGCGAGATCGGCATATCGCATTCGTTGTCGCATATCGGTATTTGTAAGTCCGGCATGCTTGTCGGGAGCGGGTTCCAACATCTTGGCGTGAAAGAAGATCTTGGTCGCAAATACCGTCAGCTCACCTGTATTCGTTTTCCCAAGCCTTCCCTCTGCAGCGACAAGATCGCCCAGATCGAAAAGTTTGGCGACCGCAAAGCCGTCGTCACCCACTTGATTCTTACCCACAAAAATTTGGATCTCGCCGGTCCAGTCCCGCAACGTAAGGAAGATTAATTTTCCCTTGTCGCGTGATAGCATGATCCGACCTGCGACTCGGACAGTGGGTCCGGTTTGTTCACCGGGGCCATTTTCTGATTTCCATTGTCGGAAGTCGAATCCTTCTGCCGTCAGGTCAGGTAAGGCAACAGCTTCACCATCTTCTCGAGTCCACTGAATCTCTGGTTGGCGAGCTTGGCAGTCGGAAATCAGCGAGCGATCATCGAAACGACTGCCCCAGGGATCAAGGCCCAGTTCTTCGATCTGACGCATTTTTTCACGCCGCGCGACACGAGGATCTGCGGCGTCAATTTCGTTCGAATTCGGCTGATCATTCATTGCAGTTCAGGATCGAGGGGGAGGCCCCCGTTGCAGGAGGGGCCCGATCTTCAAGTCGCTTGAATCGCCGTGTTTTTCACGTTTAATTGCGACTTGATTGGGTCAGGGCTGAAGTGGTTTCTTTGCTGAATTGTCCGCGTACCTTGCGGTTTTCGCAACCGTGAGACATTCAGGAGGTGATTTCGGCCTGTTTTACCCTTCTCTGCCCTGCTCTGCCCTTTTTTATTTCCTAGTCTCGGTAGATGGGTTTTGCATCCCGAGGGGATTTTTTCGGTCTCCGTCCAGAATTTTCCACTCTAGCCGGAGTCTTTTTCGGATTTCAGGTGCTTTCACCGGGACTCTGTCTTGGGTTTTCCACGGTGGCGTTGGTGCGGGATCGCTCGGAATTGTCAAAGCAACTCTTGACCTGCTGCGATTTTTTTTTGTACCACCGCACCAAATCAGTCCATCCACGAGGATCCTATCTCCATGTTCAAACGATTGTTATTTGCTCTTTCCATCACCTTGCTCCCGACCTTTTCGTTTGCGGACGAAATTGTTCGCTACCAATTGACGGAGTGGAAAGCCAAGCACATCCATGACGCCAAAAAGGCTGACACCATCATGCAAACGCTGAAAAAGCTTGGGTGCGAGCTCAAGAAGAATCAGCACAATGGTCACATTGACGTGAAGTACCGTTGCGTTAAATGGCATGAGTTGAAGCTCAATAGCCATGCGGATGCACACAAATGGGAAAAATGGCTCAAAGAGTTCAACTTTAAAACTGAGCACAAGCATTGAGTTTGCCAATTCCCAACTTGGCCCTCGTTCATGGTGCAACGCAAATTGCGACTCAGGTGGCAGGACGCTTCGGCAAGGCGATGGGGTTTGATGAAGTGCTCCGTGGCGGTGACGCTGTGGCGGCCTCATCAGCACAGCAAGCCGTTCCTGCACAGCAGGTCTCGGACGCTAAAAATACGGACGTAGCCCCGAAGATCGACGACTTGCATGCCCGGATCAGCAGTCAGATTCGCAGTCTGATGAGAGAAGCGGGTATGGCCGTGAGCGGTGCATTGCAAATTCGTCTTGATTCCCGCCAAAATTTGAATGTTGATAATCCACATCCAAGTGGAGCTGGAATCGAGGAATTATTGAATCGAGCCCCAGCTTTGAAGCAGGATTTTGAAAATCTGGCAAGCCTCACAGCCAGAAATGCTTTTTCAATCGACTTGACGAGTCACGGTCCGGTAGCCAACATGATTGCTTCCGGAGGGTACCCGAATTGGTGAGGAGGTTGATTCGAAATCAATTGCCCCGCAAGGGGTTGCGGGTTCGAGTCCCGTGCCCTCCGCTTATCCAAACGCACCCCCGCGAGCATTTTGTTTTCGGGGGTGTTTTTGTGACCTTATTGTGTTGGCGGATGAAGCCAGCGATCGCCGCACACACAGCGTCGTAGGTATGGCAATGAAAGACGCTGTACTCGTGCAATCAGCCCGCGACAGTTGAACCGCGCAGCGATGCATTTCTGTTTGTCCGTGCCAGCCAAATTTGCCCCGCTGAAGCGTTGCTGCCTGAGGGCGTCGATGGCCCGACTCAATGAGAGCGAGATGCGTTTTGTGATGTCTCGACTATTCGCAGGGTTGGGGCCACCCGAGAGGGCATCGCTGTGCGAGGATGCGCAGAGTATTCAGGTGCATTTCGTTGAGTACTTTGATTCCGAAAAGTTGGCGGACAGGTGGTGACCTGTGCATGTCAAATGCGAATTTCAACGTGTGCCTTGTCGGCTTTGCAGCCCAAACGGGTTCAATGGGAACGGCCTCGTGTTCCAACAACGAATGTTCATGCTTTGTTGCTGTCGGGTGATCTAGTCAGACGAACCCTGTGAGACGTCAATGAATGTGATGTTTCAGAACCCAGCATGTGTCGATGCTTCGATCACTCATCCTCTATCCGTTCAAGCAGTGCCCGTCTTAACCGAGTTGCTTCTGTTTGCGCAAATCCTTCGTCATCATGATCAATCAGCCAGTCCAGGTCCTCGATGGCTGCTGCATTACGTCCTGTCATCATGCGAATCTGCGATCGCATCCTCCGTGCAAGAATCGAATCTGGTTGAATTGCAACTGAAGCTTCACAGTATCGGTTGATTGCTTCAGCATCCTGCTGATCACCGGCAACACCGATCAGATTTCCCAAGACTCGATTCAGGATTTCAATCGGACTTTGCGCTCGCAAGTCAGCGGCCGTGATAGCACGATTGCTCCGAATTGCGACAAGGTTAGCAGCGTCGTCCGTAGTCAATATTTTACCGCGTTCAAAAACATCGATCAGTTTTTGATCATTGTCATCAATCACTTGCCGCACGATAAAATGGCCAGGTAGTCCCACTCCTTCAGTCTCGATACCGATCCTACGTCCCAATTCCATGTAAAGAATCGAAAGTGTGATGGGTAGCCCTTCGCGGTCATCGATCACACGATTGAGGTGACTGTTCGCTGGATGGTAGTACTCGGCACTTCCGCCATGAAAACCATTTTCTTGAAACAGATAGGTGTGTAAAGCGTCGCGTTTTGTATTTGCGTTCGCAGTTGTCTTGAATTTTTTGCTGATCTCTGTGCCCATTTCATCGACTCTTGCCAAATAGGCATCAACATCGATGTCAGTATCATCAAGCTTGGCAATCAAAAGCGATCCACGCAGCAGCATGTTGTCAGGTTTTTTACGTGCTAATTCGGCAAGTTCGCGTGCAATGGGTGCATTGGTTACATCTGAGGCAAGTTGTCGCAATTCTTCTGCCTGCTTTTCGATTTCGGCAACCTTCTGTTTGATTTGTAGGTTTGCCGCTTCACTGACTTCTCCGAGATCCATGATGTCTGCCGCTGTCAATTGACGGAGTCTTGACGGTTGAGAAAAAATATCACTGATCAAGCTTTGTGTACTTTTGGTCAGCGGTGGAACGCCAAGGTTCAAGCCAACTTCAAATCGTTTGAAATCAGGTTTCGTGTCGCGGAATTTGACAAGCCCAAATTTTCCGGATGTCAATTGTGTGTCGTTTGATTCGATCACCATGTGACCATTAACGAAGCATTGCAACTTGCCCACTTCAATGCGGACTCGCAATCGATTCCAATCGCCAGGCAGGTAATGCCGGGTGCGGACTTCTTTGAGGACTTCCCATGAATAGACAGATGGGCCTTTGAAACAGGTTAGCCTGAGTTGTCCATTGCTGGGATAAAAACCATAGTGCCGATCGTTGCCATCCGAGTGAAAAGCAATACCCGCTGCGCCAGAGTCTTTGTCCAGTCGAACGCGTACTGCGATTTCGAATGGACCGCCGGGGGTTTCAGACTTGGCGAGACAGAGCGCGCGTCCACCAAATCCTGAGCCTTNACCTCGAGCCATGATCGTGCCGCCGCGTTGATTCCAGTTGGCATCAAAAACGGGAAGCCATTCGTTCTCATTGATGCGGCCCAGATGAATCCATCTGTCATATAAAACCGGGTTTGATGCCTCACCAAGTGCAGCGAGTTGGTTGATCGGTATCGCGAATCCCAGATTGTCATCAATCGCAGATTTCATGCTGATGATCCCAATCACTTTGCCTTGGCTATCGACCAAAGGGCCGCCACTGTTGCCCGGTTGGATTGGCATTGCCAACTGGATCATCTTCCGTCCCTCGATATTCTGAATTGCCGATACGATGCCTGTTACAACACTGTCACGCATCCCGAGCGGATTCCCGAAGGCGAGGACACGCGAACCTTGGGAAGGCAAAGAGTTATCCGCAAGTTCCAGTGAAGGCAGTTTCTTGTCACCGACCTCCACTCGTAATAATGCAAGGTCACTAGTTCGATCTGAAGAGTCGACTGCAATCACGGGCAGTATGCGGCCTGAGGGCATTTCAACGGTGAACGGTCGACCTTCCGTAATTACATGGAAATTGGTGGCAATNAATCCAGTGGCGTCGATGACGAATCCGGTGCCGATACTGATCTGCTGTCCATCACGCCCTTTGACACGGATGGTGGCCACCGCTGGACTCACTGACTGAATCACCTTTTTCAGAATTTGCGGCTTCACCAGAGTGTTGGGGTCGTCAGCAAAGGCTGGGGTCGTGGCGATGCCCAGTAGTAATGCANGTAGGAAGGCAGGTTGCATTTGTATCCTCAAGTTGAATGCCGGAAAATGGCGTTTTTTCTGATTCTGAATCACTTGATCGCTGTTGCAATGCACCACCGGTTCTGACTCATTACAGTGGTGCTTGTGTTCGTGTGAGCATCGAATGAAAATCCCAGCGAACGCGGTGCGAGCGTTGTGAACGATTTCGGGGTTGCTGCAACCCGATCGCCAGAGCGTCTCGGCAGCGTAACCCATGTCAGCTCATTCTACCTTTTTGTTTTTTCTTTTGGCGACAGTCATGATCCGTTTATCTATTGTGTCAGTTTCGTTGGCATGTTTGTTGTTGGTGCCGAGTAAGGTCGAGTCAGCGGAAATAGAACCTCCCAACGTACTGTTTGTGCTGGTCGACGATTTGGGTTACATGGACATCGGAGCGAATAATCCCGCGACGTTTTACGAGACGCCCAATATCGACAAGTTGGCAAACTCTGGGATGCGATTCACCAATGGTTATGCAGCCAATCCAGTTTGTTCACCAACGAGATATAGTATTTTGACTGGGAAGTACCCCAGTCGTGTTGATGCAACGAATTTCTTTGCCGGCAATCGCGCAGGGCGTTTCTTGCCGGCTGTTCTGAACGATCGCATGCCTCTCGATGAATGGACCTTGGCAGAAGCTGCGAAAGCATCGGGTTACTCAACATTCTTTGCGGGAAAATGGCATCTCGGTCCAACAGAAGAGTTTTGGCCTGAACATCAGGGATTCGATGTGAANGCTGGGGGGCATCGCGCTGGAGGACCCTTCAAAGCTGGAAAGTATTTCTCTCCCTATGCGAATCCCCGATTGCAGGATGGCCCCGAGGGTGAGCATCTGACTGCACGGCTTGCTGATGAAACGGTCAGTTTTATCCGGAAACACAAGAAGCAGCCATTTCTCGCTTACCTTTCCTTCTATTCAGTGCATACACCGCTGATGGCGCCTCGCGATCTGGTTGCCAAGTATCGGGAAAAAGCTGAGCGTTTGGGTTTGTCAGAGGCAGACGTGTTTGGTGATGAAGAGCAAGTGTGGCCCAACGCCAAGAAGCGTAAAGTTCGAACCTTGCAAACGCATGCTACCTATGCCGCAATGGTTGAGTCCATGGACAAGGCGGTTGGAAAAGTATTGGCCACATTGGATGAGTTGGAACTGGCCGAGAATACGATTGTGTGTCTCACCAGTGATAACGGTGGACTCTCCACATCGGAAGGATCACCGACGAGTAACTTGCCTTTGCGAGGCGGTAAAGGTTGGGTTTACGAAGGTGGAATCAGAGAAGCTTTCATGATCCGTGCTCCCGGTGTCACGAAAGCGGGGGCGATATGTGACGTGCCAGTGATGACGATTGATTTCTACCCAACACTGCTTGAACTGTGCAGTATCNCTGTCAACAAGCAGCAACAAGTTGATGGTGAGAGTTTGGTGTCTCTGCTGGGTGGTGCTCAGCAANTAAAACGAAAATCACTCTTTTGGCATTACCCCCACTACAGTAATCAAGGCGGCTTTCCTGGGGGGGCTGTGCGGTCCGGGGATTGGAAGTTGATTGAGCGTTATGAAGATGGGCGAAAGCACCTGTACCATCTCGGAGATGATGTGGGTGANNTGAATGATGTTGCCCGCAAGCATCCCGAACGCGTCAAACAGATGACTTCAGATCTTCATGCGTGGTATCGGGAGATGGATGCCAAGTTTCTAAGGGCGAAGCCAAGTGGGCCAAGTCCCTGGGTGCCAAGTCCCTGGGTGCCAATTCCCTAGGTGCCAAGTCCCTTGGTGCCAAGTCCCTGGGTTCCAAGTCCCTTGGTGCCAAATTCCCTAGGTGCAAAATCCCTGCGTGCCAAATTCCCTGCGTTCCGCTACTGGAGCGTGTGGGCTGAACGGATTGGTGGGTGTGGTTTGGTAACGAGTCACCGTTGATGGCATCTTTAATTGCCTGGATTTTCGAATCCAGATGACTGCAGGTTGCGGGTGACGCGAATCATTTGCTGATTGTGGTTTGCTCGCTGTGGTTCGTTGCACGCAGGGTTTCTGTTGGTCTGTTAAGCCGCATCGTGACAGAGCAGAAACGCACAGATTGTGTAACCGCTAAAGTCGGTGCCGAGTCTGCGGGCTGTAACGTTTTCTCGGGATCTACCGTTCTGTTTCGTCATTCGGTTGTTCTAGTGGTGCCACATGAACGGCCGATAACGACCTTGGCGCACCGTTCAAACGGTCCGGTTATCCAGATTGTCTGGTATAGCGGAAAGCGTGGTAAACCAAGGCTTCATTCCATGCGATTCCGCATTCCCCAGACGTTCCACAGGCAACAACACGTTAGTTACCTCAATGGTGATCGTCTTGCCGCGTTTACCTCTTCGTCGTGTTCACCGGTACGCTTCGCTGCGATTACATGCGTCGCTGTGCTGGTGGTTTCGACGATCGCAGGTTGTTCCATTGCCCGGCTTATCCCGGACGGAAAACACGACACAAAAAAGTCGTACCATGCGAANCACGGGCTAAGCATCCAGTATCCCGAGGTGGCGCAGTGTGAAACGCCAACTCTGCTGAAGGCACAGCAGACGACGGTTCCTTTGACGATGCAGGACCCGGCTGACTTGCCGACGCTGGAATTGTCATTGCAGGAGGCAGTGAACTTGGCTGTGACTGTGAGTCCGGTTCTCCGTACGGTGGGGGCTTCTCAGGATGTACGTGTTGCTGTTCAAGGCACAGCCACCGTTTATGATCCAGCAATCACCTCTTCGTCGCCGCAGTTTGGCTCGGAAGCAGCATTGTCTGCGTTTGATGCACAATACGCACAACAGCTCTTTTGGTCATCGGTTGACCGTCCCAACAATGTGGCACCCGGTGGCGTTACTTCGGCGTTCACTCCTTCGGTCTCCTTGGGCAAGAATGCTGCCTTCAATGCCGAACTGTCGAAGACAACGGCAACTGGTGGAAGTTATGCGTTGCGGCACATTGTCAATTACTCGCGGAACAATCAGCCGTTNCGGGCTTTTCCAAGNGCCTTTGAGGGGTGGGTAGAAGCGGAGTGGCGACAGCCTTTAGCGCAGGGAGCTGGCTCGACTTACAATCGTATTGCGGGCCCAGGTGCTGTGCCCGGGCAATACAATGGAGTGCTGATTGCTCGCGTCAACGAGGATATTTCACTGGTTGATTTTGAGGCGTCTGTCATCCAGGTGGTTACTGATGTTGAACAGAAGTATTGGGATCTCGTTACTGCTTATCGCAGCCTTGATACTGCTGTACGCGGGCGCGAGTTGGCACGCCGGACGTGGGAGTACAACAAAAAGCGGCTTGAAGTCGGTGCTGGCCGTTTGGATGATGAAGCTCAGGCGAGATCACAATATTACAATTTCGAAGCTCAAGTACAGACAGCGTTAGCTGGTCCAAATGGGCTTTACGAAACAGAGCAGGAGTTGCGGTACATGGTGGGGATGGTTGCCACAGACGGGCGTCTGTTACGGCCGACCACAGAGCCGATTGATGTGCGGGTGGTGTTTGATTGGGAGAGCGCCCTGGCTCAGGCTTTGGAACGCCGGGCAGAAATTCGCAGGCAGAAATTTCAGGTGAAACGCCGAGATATGGAATTGGTCGCTGCGAGACTGAACTACAAGCCAAGGTTTGATCTTGTCAGCCAATATCGCTGGTATGGGCTGGGAAATCATTTGATTGGTAACAAGGACGCTACTCTCGATAACATGTACGGCGAGATTACGGGTGGCAACTATCAGGAATGGCAGGCCGGCGTAGACTTGCGATTTCCGGTTGGGCTACGAACAGCTGGTCTCGCGATTGCAAACGCCAAACTAAACGTGAAGCGTGAGCGTGCTATCCTTGCGGAAACAGAATTTCTGATCAGTCACAATCTTTCAAATGCGGCGAGACAAGTCTCGACGACCCACGAACTACTGGAAACCAATTACGATCGATTGATCGCTGATTTGAATCAGGTCGATGTGCTCGATGCTCGTTATCGAATCGGTTCAGACAACATACGTGACCTGCTTCTTGCGCAGAGGCAATTGGTCAACAGTGCGACGGAATTCTATGGCTCGCTTTCTAGATACAACTTGGCGATCCGGGATTTTCATCGCGAGAAGGGGTCGCTTTTGGCCTACAACAATGTGCAACTTGCTGAGGGGCCATGGGCAAAGGGTGCTAAGTATGATGCATACCGAACTGGGCGGTTCCTGCGGCCGAGCATTCTACCCGGCATGAAAACGAGTCCTGCTCCTTTGACTAGCGGGCCATTCAATCCATCAGCGAAGCAGAATACGTCTGCTGCAACTAGCCCTGCAACTGAAGCACTTCTGGAAATGCCACTTCCGGCAGGGCTGGATGATGAATCTCGCTCTGGGCAGTTACCAGTAGACGATCAAATACCAATAGAAGATCAAAATTCTGGGAAACCTGAGCCGGCGAAAGCAAAAGTGGGCGAGCAAACGGGCGGTGCTCCGCAAGCGTCCTCTACGGAGGTCGTTCCCAGTGCTGCTGGTGTAGGTGGAGCAGTTAGCTCTCCCTCGGCAGCAGAGGGGCTTCTGCCGGAATTGCCAGCAGCAACGAAGTGAATCGCCCGAGTCTTGGTTTTGGCGA
>PAUV01000017.1 GCA_002712845.1 Rhodopirellula sp.
TTTTCGGCGTTGAATGTGAGACGCGGATTTCGCTTTGGCCAAATCTTCGCATCCTGTAGCGGTGGATTAACGACTGTTTGTGAACGGGATGACCCATGCGATCACAATCGCTAAGCCGCGTGAAATCCATCGTCTTCCGATGGGTTTCGCATCAATTGAAAGTTTAATCACGCCTAAGCGTGCCGTTCGTTCAACAGACATATTATCGCGTGATTTCGTCATCTTTGGCGGGTGGCTGCCAAGGAACTTGTCCACCTTGTTGCACGTGAAGTTGGAGACGACGGCCAAGTTCTTTGAGCTTTTTTGGCAGTTTCTTCGCGAGGTTGGTGCTCTCGGCAGGGTCTGCCGAGAGATTGAATAGCTCGAACTGCTTGGTCGGCAAGTCATGCACGAGTTTGTAGTGCCCGTTGAGNAGTGCCTGACTNGTGAGTCCNGAATAGNTNGGGCCGCCTTCGCGGCGGACGAAGTAGATTTCCCGNGCTGGCCACAAATTGCTGCCGTTGGCAGCCAGTGGTTGTTTGATCAGTGGTAACAGNGACTGGCCATCGATTCCGCTGGCCACTTCGATGCCTGCCAAGTCAACGATAGTTGGGAAGAAGTCCGCCGTGCAGCAGACGGTGTGGCTTGTGGAGCCTGGCTTCGTCTGGTTCGGCACTCGGATGCAACCGGGAATTCTTAGCCCACCCTCATACATCTGTTGTTTTTCACCTCTCAGAGGACCATTGTTGGCACCCACGTTTGCCTGACCCCCGTTGTCGCTNGTGAATACGATGACAGTATTTTCGAACTGTCCTGATTTCTTCAATGCAGTCAGAACTTCACCAATCCCCGCATCCATGTGCTCAATCAATGCCACAATTTTCGCACGTTTGTCACTGATCACCATGTCGCCGTTGGCTCGTTCACGACTTTTGACCTTCTCGTACCAGTCCTCAGGCGGTTGGATCGGGGTGTGTGGTGCGTTATAGGCGAGATAAAGAAACCACGGTCTCCGCTCGATACTAGGCTNAGTGGCAGAGGAGGCACTATTGGCATCCTTGGTTACTTCCTCTTCTGCTTGGCCATTGATGTATTCGACCGCCCATTGAGTAAATAGATCGGTTGCATGGCCTTTGGGATCTATTTCTCTGCGGTCGTCACGCATGTAGTTGATGCCATGCCGCCGATGGTTGTAATAATCGTCCATCATGTCACCGAGATACCCCTGAAAGCGGTCAAAGCCCTGACTTAATGGGTGTGTTGCCGGTGAAAGGCCAAGGTGCCATTTGCCAATGGCGATTGTTTCGTAACCATTTTCCTGCAGTTGGTGTGGGAGTGTCTGGGTGAAAGGTTGGTAGTAACCCCAGTTGTTTTCACGGTGNGTGCGAATCACACCGGGAACACCAACNCGNTCCGGNTAGCAGCCNGTGAGCACAGAAGCTCGAGTGGGTGAGCAGACCGGGCAATTCGCGTACAGATTTCCGAGTTTTAGTGATTCGGTATACAACTGATCCAGGTTGGGGGTTTGCATATCTTTGCTGCCGAGACAGGACAGATCTGCGAAACCAAGGTCATCGACGATGACCAGAAGCACATTGAGCTTTTTCGGTTGGGAAGTGTTTTCAGCAGAGCAAGTCTCTCCAAACCAGATCGCAAATAAGCAAAGGCAGGCGACTGTGAGACGNTTTTTCATAGNAGNGNGAGAAGGCATCAGTGGCGATATGTGGAGTAAAGCGGATTTTGGCGATTACGNGACTGTTATCGTAACCTGATAAGCGACAGTTTTGTTGACCAAAGATGCATGGGAAACTAAACTACNACTGAGCTTTTCTCGAGTGTTGCTAAACCATTGATAGAGCGATACTTACAGGTAGCGTCTTGCTGCAGTTCGCGATTCACCGACGGCGATTCGTGCAAGATGTGGGCCACGTTATTGTCTCGGGCCATACCCAGTTACAGGCAAGGGCTATACTCAACGCTTTCACAAGCCACTGATCATCATGCCATCGGAAGACCCGATTCGAATCGATGCGTCGACGGTCCACCGTGCGGTACATTNAAGTACNCCACGAGATGACCTGGCTGAACGTGAAACGACCGGGAACGATCCGGGTATTGAATCCGCCGACGAATCGTCACCAGCGGTCGGAAAAGCGAACGACGAAGAAATTTCGGAAGCCAACACNGTGATTCGGGGGTCTTCACGCGTTGAAAAATCGAAGCCAGCCGTGGAGATCATCGACCGTACGCCTGCTGCGGTCACGAAAGGTTTGCTCGGAGCACAGCTAAATCACTTCCATCTGGAAGCCTTCATTGGCGGCGGCGGGATGGGGGCAGTGTTCAAGGGGCATGATGAGCAGTTGGACCGAACCGTTGCCATCAAGGTGATTCCTTTTGTCGGTGATGATCCCGATTTGCAACGCCGTTTCCGTAATGAGGCACAAAGTGCGGCGAAGTTGGATCACCCAAGAATCGCCAGAGTGTTTGATGTGGGCAGCCATGGCGATTGGCATTACATCGTTTTCGAATATATCGAAGGNACGAATATTCGTGATCTGGTCACCCGCAATGCTGTGCTACCCATTGACGATGCGGTGTTTTACACGTGTGAGTTGGCAGATGCTCTCCAGCACGCTGCGGACCGAGGTATCGTGCACCGAGATATCAAACCTTCCAATATTTTGGTCGGCCAAGACAGCAAGATCAAACTCGTTGATATGGGACTGGCCCGGTCAGAGAATCTTGACCTCAGCGAAGATATGACTGCCAGTGGGGTCACGCTCGGCACGTTTGACTACATTTCGCCAGAGCAAGCAAAGGACCCGCGTGATGCTGATCTCAGAAGCGATATTTATTCGCTCGGCTGCACGCTTTATTTNATGTTGACAGGAAGCCCTCCCTACCCCGGGGGCACGATGTTGCAGAAGCTTTTGAGTCATGGGAATGCTCCACCTCCTGATGCACGTGTTTTGCGTCCCGAAGTGAGTGATCACATGGTGGCNGTGATTCAAAAGATGTTGGCCAAGAATCCCGATGAACGCTATCAGACCGGCTTTGACTTAGTTGCTGATCTCCGCGAGGTCGCGGTGCGTGATGGCTTGTCACGTTCGCAAGCGTTGAATCCTGTCTCTATCCCTCAGCCCAACTTGGTGGGTTTGTGGTTGGAAAAACACGTTCCATGGATCGCGGCTGTACTGCTGTTGTTCGTGATTGCGGGGTGGCTACAGTTCCAGTCGGCAACCACGCGTGATTCAGTGGTGGTCCCTGCGACGGCGGTGCTGCCCGAGGTTGGAAATGTAGCNCCGTTAAGCAAGACGATTCTGCCGACGACTCGTAACCCTCGTGACTCGGGTTTTNTACCCGATCTTGAATGGGACCTGGGTACAGGCACTGGACGCTCTCCGCGGGATGAGTCCTCAACGGCACCCGGGGAACAACCCGGCAATGAAACCGAGCAAGATGCTCCGGGCTTCACGCCCGTTCCACTGCAAGGTGAATCAACCGAACGAGATACACGGTTGGAGTCTCTTNTGTCGGATCGTGGTGAACCAACCGCAGGCGAGAATGCAAATGAAATCGCACCGCAAGTTATAAGAATCGTTTCGGACCCTGATGTCGGNTCAGAATCCAGCGGTGTATTGAATGCTGCAACACTTCGAGATGCTTTGGTGATGGCTCAGGAAACTAATGTCAAGGAAATTGAGATAGCACTCCCCGAAATTGTAAGTGAGCCAGTTGATTTACAGGTCGAGGACCTATGGATCAGGTCGACTGTCAGCGGTGGGACGGTCATTCGATTTGAGGTTGGTAACGCTGCAGCAACCGTTCGTGAAAGCATGCTTGATGTTGGATCGAGTGATGTAGTGATCGAAGACATCAACTTTGTCTGGCAGGTTCCTGGCGGCAGTGTGTCTGGTGGTTCTCTGTTTGAAATCAATGAGAACACATTGTTGCGGTTGACCGACTGCAGCGTCACGGTCAGTAACCCGAATTTACGCGACAGTGTTTATGCGTTTGACGTGATTGCTGATTCAAGTTTTTTAGGCGAAGCAACGGCGGGTGAGCCAGAAGTGCAGATCGAGTTAAACAATGTTGTTGTTCGAGGGGAGATAACAATGTTGCATATGGACGAGGCAGCGAAACTGGGCTTGGATTGGGATAATGGTTTGCTGGCTGTTTCAGGAAGCATGATCGAAACGGGCGGAACGCAAATTGAAAATGCTGAGAGTGGTGGACGCATCAACCTCGAGTTTTGGCGGGTCACCGTGCATGCGTCTGCGGGGATTTTTCGGATGAGTGCTTCGGTAAACACGCCCTACCCTGTCGCGGTGGATCGTCAAGCAAGACAAAGCATTTTTATTGTTGATCAGGATCAGCCACATTTCCAGTTTTCTGGATTTCCAAAACGTTTTCGGGGCAACGACTTGCTCCGGTTGCGGGGAAGTTCCAATCTGTATCAAGTCGGGCCTGAGTTCCGCGATGTCATGCTCCGTGTTGAAGCAGGAGATGGCATTTCGGCAGTGACACAAATGATGGATCTTGAGGAGAGCCCACCGGAGTGGGTCGTTGAGAAGTCACCCCGACGGTCATCCAGCGTCGTTCGCGTGCCCCGAGAATGGCCCCCAGCGGGGCAGCGTGTACCTGCTGTCTATGAACAGACTGATGTTTCGCCCCGAGGTTTCACGCGAGAATCGTTGCCGACCCTTCCCGCACTGGAAAATAATGAAAATGAGGGATTGTCCAGTGGGCGAACGCTCTGAAATTGCCGAAATTAGCTTGTAATTGAAGTTGGGATTTGACAATCGGCGGCTTCTTAGACTTAATTGTAGTGGCAGAGAAGATGTTTTCTGTCCCTTAATGTCCCACCTAGCCCGTCCCCACAACCTAGCCCACGTTGGAAAGGTCTGTTTGAGTAGCACGGGAATATCAGCAACCTCCGGAGAAGATTGAATGAAACGATTGGCAATTCTTTTTGCGTGCCTCATGTTGGCTACTCCTGCCATGGCAATTAGCGAATTTGGCAAGCAATGGAAAAATGAGTTCCTCGGTGGTGAGGATGTGGACGAGGACTTCAAGCGAGCGGGACGAAAAGCCGGTTGCTATGTCTGTCACGTCAAAGGTGAAGACAAGAAAAAAGTACGTAACGAGTACGGCAATGCGATCCACAAGTTGCTGAAAGCTGAAGACTTCTCCAAGGAGTACGTGAAAGCGAATCCGGAAGAAGCAAAGAAGAAGATCTTGGCAGGCTTCAAAAAAGCTGGTGAAGAGAAGAGTAAGGACGGCAAGTCCTTCACCGATAAGATCAAGAACAACGAACTGCCCGCGACTGACGCAGGTCTGTAAGAAACTGAACACTACTCCGGTAATGTTGCGAACCGCTTGTCAAACAAATCTTGGCAGGCGGTTTTTTTGCGCGTTGTGAGCCTTGTGCTTTCGGCGTTTAAAACTCGCTTTAAATTTTCTCCCCTTTTTTCTAAATGATCATGAAATCCAAATTTAATACTGCCTTTGCTTGTTTGCTGCTGCTCGCATGTGGCCAAATCACTGTTCTCGGGCAGGACTCGAAAGACGGCTTCGTGCCTTTGTTTGACGGCAAAACGCTCAACGGATGGAAGGTTGCAGAAGAAAATCCACAGAGCTGGAAAGTTGTGGACGGCCAATTGGTCTGTGAGGGTCCACGTTGCCATCTCTTTTATGATGGCAAACTTGCACCTTTCAAAAACTTTCACTTTATCGCTGAGGTGAAGACGACGCCCGGCAGCAACGCGGGCATCTACTTTCATACCAAGTATCAAGCTACTGATTGGCCACGGCAGGGATTCGAATGCCAAGTCAACGTCTCCCATAAAGATCCAAAAAAGACCAGCAGCCTGTACGCCGTTGATAACGTTGCTGATCCTGGGGTGAAGGATAACGAGTGGTACACCCAAGAGATTATCGTCAAGGGCAAGAACGTTGTTCTGAAGGTCAATGGCAAAATCATGGTCAACTACACCGAGGCTGAAGGTCAGGCCCCTGCGAGCAAGCAATTTGAACGATTGCTCGGTGAGGGTACATTCGCTCTGCAGGCTCACGACCCAGACAGCAAAGTCTATTTCAAGAACTTGCGAGTCAAGAAACTCGACTGATCATCAAAGCTGATGCTTGATTACGAGAGGCAGGGTTGTTCACAACCCTGCCGCCATGTCTTCAGGTCAGATGGGGTGTGCGAATCCTGGATACACGTTCGGGGTTCGCGTTTACGGTTAGGAGCGAACTGTTGGGGGCTACCCTCAGATAGGCGTCGCGTTGTCGTGACGGGCTTCTCTTTGGTTTACGGACAACTCGGAACTGTGGTCAGTTTCGTCCTAGAGTCCAAGGAACGCGTTGTACAGTTTACCCATGGCTGGGTTCGCGACCTTCCAGACTCGCAGGCGATCGCCTGCTTGCAGTGCATAGTCGCTCTCGGGGCGAACGGTGCCACAATCATCGGACATGCTCACTTCCATTGGCATTCCGTTCACGGTGCCGGGTGAATACCGGTAAAGCGTCGCTCCCACGTGTTCGAGCTTTGCCAAAACTCCGGTTTCCTTCAGCAGGTCACTGACATAGACAGATTGTCCAGCGTCGGGCAGCGGCATCGTGCGGGCTGGATTGCTGTCTCCGGCGACTTCCAAAACTACGCCGTTCTGTGCTTTGGCTTGTCGCACGGCGTAATAGGCTTTCTCTTGCACGCTGTGATCCAGATCCAGCGACGATGTTGCGCTGAGATAATCTGGGTTTGATGGGCGTTGAAAAGCCGTTGCGGGCAACTCGAAAGAGGTGCAGCCGGTACAGGCAACGCAGGCAAAAATAGGCCAAAAGAGACCTAGCAAGGAACATTTTTGAGCGTAATTCGGAATCATTTGGGAGGAATCCGTTGGAAATTGTTGTGCTGTCGAACCGAGTGTTAAGCTTTGCTGGTTAGGCCGACTTTTCCGTGAATCGGCATTTTGCGGGGGTGTCTTTAGGCCAAACCGCCTCCTTTTGGAAAGAAATCGTTCGTTACAGGTGGTGGGAAAATACCGAGAGGATTGGCTTGATGAGAGAAAACGGTCGATTTCCTGCTTCCCGATTCTTGACCAGATCTGTATATTGCCGGGCTTCCACTAAATTGATTTCCCGAGAAAAACGACAGAGAATCCGATGGCACGGCAATGTTAAGCGTGTGGCAAGAAAGTCCAAATGGGCAATCGCGTCGAAACACGCGGTAAAGCCAAGTACTTAGGCGGCGTAGGTACCAAGATCACCGGTATCACTCGACGTAAGTTTGTCCCCAACCTGCAACGAGTTCATGTGACTCTGCCCAGTGGCGAAAATAAGTCGATGCGTGTCTGCACTCAGTGCATTCGCAGCGGTGCCGTGCGAAAGACGGTGAAAACCAAACCGTTTGACGTCAGCGGATTAAAGAAGTAGCCATCGTGTCGCTCTCCGTCGCTGAAGTTCGAAAATTGGCTTTGCTTGCAAGGCTGGATTTGTCCGATGATGAGGTCGCCAGCGTAGGGCCTCAATTGGATAGCATTCTTGCTTTTGTCGAACAGCTGACGGAACTCGACACAACGGATGTCGAGCCGATGACGACCGCATTAGATGTCGATAATCGTTGGCGTGAAGATCGGCAGATCGACACGCTGTCCAACGACGAAGCTCTGGCAAATGCACCTTCGCAAAGCGAAGGCTGTTTTCTTGTGCCGCCCGTTCTGGGAGTAGTGGTTTCGAAAAAGTCGTAAGCTTGGGACGGCCAAACACCATCACTGTTGGTGATCTGTTTTGAACGCACTCATTCGCTCTTGTTGCGGGGGATGACGATGGACTTTGGATTTCTGAGCTTGCTGCCCCCCTTGGTCGCGATCGTTTTGGCCGTGGCTACCCGAAGGGTTGTTCTGCCTTTGGCTGCTGGTGTTGCAGTAGGTGCTGTTGTCTTGGCATTTGGACGTGTGGAGTTGGTTACCGATTTTGGTACCAATGATAGTGTTCGAGTCAGGTTCGCGGCGCCATCCCCTTGGGTTTCTGGATGCAAAACGCGACTGGTTCTTCTCCGAAGAGACAATGGAGACGAATTGCCGTCGGTCATGTCGCCACAGTTTTTCAGTGACAATGAACCATATCTCGACAGCCTCGAAATCTTTCTCAACAGCAATGCCACAAGCGAATCTACTGTTCAGGATTTGTTAGACGCGCTCGAAAACAGTAACTCGCGAGCACAATCTGTAGCCACGGCTTCTCTGGAGAAAGGCGAGCCGAGCACCCCCATAGCAGCAAGTTTGCCGAGCAACTTGGAGATTTTGGAATTTGAACCTGAATGGAAGTTCGTGCAGGGTTCAGGTATTTCATTTCCGGCTACTGCCTGGTGGAATGCGGTGGTTATTTTTGTCACCACCATTTACGAATCCATGTCCTCGGTTTCTCACATTCAGGCTCTGATATTTAGTCTTTTGTTGGGTGCGATGGTTGGGACATTGGAATCAGGGGGCGGGATGCGTGTTTTGATTGAGCGAGTTTCAAGCAAGATCAAGTCTCGACGGGGCGCACAGACGCTGATAGCGACTTCGGGACTGGCCGTATTCTTTGATGATTATGCCAATACTCTGTTGTTAGGTGGGACCATGCGTTCCACAGCTGATCGCTACCGGTTGTCACGCCAAAAGCTGGCCTACCTCGTCGACTCGACGGCGGCTCCAGTCGCAGGACTGGCTGTTGTCAGCACGTGGGCAGCAATTGAAATCAGCTACATGGCCGATGGTTTGGCTGTCGCAGGAATCAACGACAATCAAGCTGCATTCGAGATGTTCATCCGGTCCATTCCGTACCGTTTTTATCCTTGGCTTGCGCTAGTGATGGTTTACTGCATCACGATTTCCCAACGGGATTTTGGCCCGATGCTGAAAGCNGAGCAGGCGGCGCTGACAGNGAATCCTGATGGCGACTTAGAAGAAGACGACGAGCTGGCTGAACCCTATCCTCGTTTATGGTTGGCTGCAGTTGTCCCTGTAGTGCTTTGTGTACTGTCTGTGATGGTAACACTCGTTTACACAGGGATTGAAGCACAGGTAGCTAGCGAGGACGCAGCGGTTGTTGGTCAGGCTGAAAACAGTTTGCTCAGGCAGGCAGGACAAGTCATTGGCAATGGTGATTCATATGTCGCTTTGATGGTGGGTGGCGCTGTGGGATTACTCGCTGCAGTCTGGATGCACATCGCACTGGGTGGCTGCCGTTTTGCGGAATGCATGAAAGGAGCATTTGGTGGGGCTCGCCAGATGGGACCCGCACTGCTGATTCTTTGGTTTGCATGGGCGCTGTCAGCGATGACAGAAAAAAATGCACTAGATACCGGTGGCTATCTCTCCAGTATTCTGTCTGATCGGCTTGATGTTCATCTGCTGCCCACAGTTGTGTTTCTGATCGCCGGGGCAATGGCTTTTTCCACGGGTACCAGTTGGGGAACGATGGCTATTCTCACGCCACTCTCAATTGGTTTAGCTTTGCAGTTGGATGCTGAAGGTGGTCCTGGCGGTGCAATCGCATTGGCCACCTGTGGATCCGTGCTGGCGGGAGCTATTTTTGGAGATCACTGTTCCCCCATTTCTGACACAACCGTGTTATCGAGTCGCGCCAGTGGCTGCGATCATGTTTCACATGTTCGCACGCAAATGCCATATGCGATGGTGGTCGGTGTTGTATGCATCCTCGGTGGAACCATTCCCGCAGCATTCGGGGTTTCGCCTTGGATCAGTCTCGTCCTCGGAACAGTCGTGCTGGTTGCTGTCGTCCGGGGGGTCGGGAAACTCCCTCGGGAAACTGAAAATCACGCTCCCGCTGCCAAAGAGTGATTCACTCTATCTGCTGCCTGAGAACGCTGCTTGTCTTCAGTAGCATNAGTTACTTATCAAAACTGCTCAGCATCGATCTTGCGTTCGGCGAGAAGAACAGTTTACCGATTGCTTTCGGACACCACATGTTGGCTTTGGAATGATCTGCCAAAGCCCCGGGAAAATAGGGATGGTTATGGTTTTCCAGATGCTTATCAATTTCAGTAAGAACCGTTGGTTGGGATGCATCNCTGTCTGTGCAGTTGCATTTCCTTTCACGCAGCGTTCCGTANTGGCTCAACAAAATAGTGTGTGGACTACGGGGGCTCAGGGCCCCGGCAGTGCAGCGTCCGTTGTTGCGAGGAATGTTCCTCCGCAACCAAAATTTGTTCCCATTGGGACGCCGAGCCTTGTCGATCAGTACCGGAATGATCACCGGCAGCCAAATGTGCGTTCCGGAGCCGAAACTATCGGAAACCACGAGAGCCTGAGCAGTAAAAGGCATTTAGTGCGTCTGCCGCAGAGTGGTTTCGCGGCCCCACCACTACCGACGACTGGGGCTTCACCGATGGCATCACCCACGAATGGGGGAATGGGATTTCCTTCCCAAACAGTGACCCCACCCTCAGGTTTTCGAGAGCCAAATGTGGGGGCACCCTTTGGGCTGCCACCCGGTAGTACCGCCCCCTTACCAATGACCAATCCAGTCCCATCTCCAACGACCATGACACCTCCAACAGGCCTCCCCCCTGCCCTGCCAATGAATTCTGCTGTTCCCCGAAATGTCCCCGTGGTGGGCTTGCCTTCTACGCAGGCGATTCCCCGAAATGCTGATATGCTGCCCATTGCCCAACCTCAATTGAATGATGGTTTCGCAACCGTGGGGAATAGTTGCTGTGTATCAGCACCAAGCAGTTATGTTGCAGCCATGGGCTTGGGCAATTGTGTCGGTGGGGGCTATCAGCCGACGACGNCCCAAGGCTATATCGCGACAGGACCGCAGGTCGCAGCACCGCCTCAGGTCGTTTCTACCGNCCCAGCTGGCTTGGTACCAGTAACACGACCCTCCGCACCGGGAGTTCCCAAAAAACCACTGATTAACCTTGGGCAGAATAAAAATGCGGTCGTAGTGGGGCAGGGAATCATTGGTCAGCCAGTGGCGTATGTCCCTGGGCAATGTATCCGGAATTGGATTCGTTATATCTCTCCCTGAGTCGAGCTGATATCCACAAGTTGTGAGTGTTCCAGCTTGAGAATTTTGGGGTCGCGGACTTCAATCGTGATTGCGGTAGTGATGCCGCCGATAACATTGAAGAACTCGCTTTTCAGGTCATGGGCCAAAGCATGCGAATCGTAACTTCATTACTGCCTGAGTTGATGGCCGCGAAATCCGCTGGTACTGATGTTGCCGTTGTTGTTGATGTGTTGCGAGCAACGTCTGTGATGACGACAGCGTTTGGTTCTGGAGTGAAACGCATTTTTACTTGTTGTCAGGTCGCGGAAGCTGTTTCGCTCGCTGAGCAGATCGAAAATACTGATCAAGAAAATCAGCGACCCCTTCTGTGTGGCGAGCGGAGTTGCAAACCCATTTCAGGTTTTGACCACGGCAATTCGCCTTCCGAGTACACTCCGGAAAGTGTTCGTGGGCAGACATTGATCATGACCACGACGAATGGCACGAAAGCCATCGAAGCAGCTTCCTCTGCCAAACGGCTGATCGCGGCCAGTTTTCTGAACCTNCCAAAAGTAGTTGAGACGCTGCGTGGATCCGGGTTGGTGCATCTCGTTTGTTCAGGCACGGATGGTCAGATTACCGCCGAAGATGTGCTGCTTGCAGGTGCCATTGTTGATGCTTGCACGGTCGAATATCAGGTCGCGATTGAAGATGACGAGTCGCGAATAGCTAGAGGTTTTTGGGCATCTTGTTTACCGGTGTCAGAGCGATCACCTTGGATCAGCGTGAAAAATGGAAATAAAAAGCAACTCTCTGATTTGCTAGCTAAGTTTTTTGGCAACACGCTTGGCGGTGCCAATTTAAAGAATTCGGGTTTTGAGAAGGATCTTTCGCGTTGTGCGCAGATCGGGACTCAATCGGTGATTGGGGTGCGTTCGCAGAAAAACCCAACTGCTTTCGAGTTGCTAGCTAGTGACTGAAGCTCTTGCTTCCAACAGGGGTGTCCTGTTAACACCCACTTACGTTAGGGAGGTTATGCGCATTGGCTGATCAAGAAGATGAGGTGAAAAGCAAACCCGCTGGTCGTCGTGACTTGGTCACGGTTGGCCTGCTGCTTGCCGCTGCGCTGGTTTCGATCGGTGGTTTCTCGCTTCTTTTTTCGATGTGGTGGACGACTGACGTTCGTGAGCCAGAGTCGGTGTTGCGTCTAGCATCTCGCGAATTCGTGGAGGGTCGCCCGATAGTGGCAGGTAAATTGGCTGAGCTTGCTGAGTTGGAGGCCGCCGATTCACCTTCTGAACCGCTCGAGATGTCAAGCGACACGCCAGCGGAAGCTGTCGAAGCACAACGTATGATCGAGGCGGCAGCTGATCAGGCACGGATCGAGCGACTGAACCTGATTCGCTTGCGAGATTTTCTGATTGGAGTTGGCAAGGCAGCAGAAGGAAGTCGAGCACGGATTCCTCGCGAACAAAGACGGTTTTATCGTGCTGCGGTTCCTTATTTGGAGCTAGCTCGAGACCATGGCTTTCCTCAGGGTCGTCGCACACAGGGATACCAAACACTTGGTGAAGTCTACTTTCACTTGGGGCGATTCGATGACGCGGTCATCAACTTAAATCAGGCCGTCGAAAACGAGCCACTGCTCGAACGTCAACTTTTACCAATGATCGCCGAGTCGCAATATCGTGCGAAAAAGGATCGAAAAAAAGATGCCTTGGCAAGTATTGATGAGTATCTGATGGATCGAACTCTGAATGCAGCAGCAAAAAAGTCCGCGGGGATTTTGCGGATTAAGATTTTAATGGAACTCGGTCGTTGGGACGAGTTAAATGTTGCACTGGGGCAGCATGCAAAACAACAGAGCGAGCGTGACGACCTGAAGGATCAGGCAATATTTCTGCGGACGGTCGCAAACATTCGCAAGGTCACAGCTGAGTACAGTTTGCAGCAAGCACTGAAGGAAGACGACCGCGAGAAAATAGCTGATGACCTCGCAAGTGCATTACAGGTGCTGAATGCATTGAACCAGCGGTCCGAGAAATCGAGTGAGGTAAGGCTGTGGATCGGTCGCATTAAATTGTTACAAGGTGATGTCACTGGCGCCATCAATGCATTTCATAATGTGTTACGCAAAGATCAGACATCGAACGCTGTCATGATCGGAGCTGCCGAGATTATCGGTGGGCTTCAGGAGATTGAGCTGCTGACCCAAAGGAAGGATGGTGAGCAGGCCGTCCAAGCTATCGGTTATCTGATGAGCGAGGTGGGTAGTCGGGAAGGCTTTGATCATGAACTGATTTCGTTCCGGGAGTTTAGCCAGCGAATCAATCAGTCACTTAACCAATTGAGAGAAGTGGGTAAGTACCAGGCGGCCATTGATGCAGCACGCAGCTTGCCACCGGTTTTCGATCGCAGTGAAGCGTTGGTCCAGGAGGGTAAAGGGTACATGGCATGGGCTGCCAAGACGCTCAAGGAAGGAACTGACGTCCATGGGCAAGTGTCCGAAGCAGCGGCAGAACTGGTGCGACAGCGATATCACGCTGCTGGTGATGCGTTGGAAGAGGCTGCCGAGTTGCGTTTCAATAGCGCGGAGTACATTCCGACTCTTTGGTCGGCAATCGACGCCTATCAAAAAGGCAACTATTTTTGGCAGAGCATTCAACTGCTGGAAGTCTATCTTCAGCAGGAGGACAAGAGTCACCAGACCAAAGGTTTAATCGCTTACGGGAAGGCTCTGTTAGCTGTCGGTAAGGCCGATCAGGCAATTGCTGCGTTTGAACAATGCATCTACGAGTATCAAAAAGATCCGTTGAGATATTCCGCTCGTTACTACGGTGCTCTGGCCTACGCTGAAATAGGTGACATCGAACAGTCGCGTCGGTTATTGAGGGAGAACATTGATAGTGAGGGCCGGCTCCCAGACGACCAAACCCCTGATTTGAAACCGGAGAGCGCGGAGTGGCGGGACTCACTTTTTGCGCTTGGATCGCTTTTATATGAACTGGGATATCGGAACTGCCTTGAGGCTGAGCAGGCAGAGCCAAAGGAAAAACTTGAATTGCTGATAAAGAATCAACCCATTCTGGAATCAGCGATTCGGCGATTGGAAGTCGCTGACCAGCGGTGGTGGGATGAGCATGCGGACCCCCGTTCAAAGCAGAACGCATACTTTACCGCGCGGACCCATGTGATGGCTTCCAAACTCCCGCGAATGCAAGCCTTGTTACCCGATACTTTGGATGCTGCTCAGCGCGTTTCGCTGCGAAAAGCTGACACGCATCTGCAACGGGCTCTCGTTGGATTTAGGCGTTTAGGTAAGTATCTTGCTGAGCTGGATGAAGAACACGATCTGTCTGATGCAGATGAGGCAATGCAACGCAATTGCATGATGTTTGAGGCCGACGTGCTTAAGAGTATGGCCAAATACACGGAGGCCGCTGAGGTCTACCGCACAATCGAATCGTTGTACAGCGGAAGACCCGCTGCCGTCGAAGCGATTGTTGGTCGAGCCAGTTGCGCGAAAAAATCAGGCAAGGATCGTGAGTGTGAAGTCCTTTTTCGTAAGGCTAGCGAGATGCTGAAACTGATTCCAGTGGACTCAGATCCTGAATTTGCAGAGACCACTCGTTATGACCGTGAGGGATGGCAACAACTGTTGGATTGGATGATTCAGGATTTTGACAAGCAAAAAGCATGATCAAGGAAAGTGAGCAATCATGAATGGAAATGAAGTCGCTGCCTTGATACAGCAAAGGTGGGAGATACTCGATCAACTCCTGAGTATCAGCCGATTACAGATGACAGCTATTGAACGGGGGCAAATGAGCGAATTGATGCGTCTGTTGTCTGAAAAACAGAAGCCATTGAACAAGCTCATTGAGTTGGGGAATCAAATTGGGGTCGCTAGTGCAGATGATTCAGAGGATCGGTATTGGGATAGTAATGACATCCGAGAGCAGTGCCGAAGACAGCAAGATGATTGTGAGAAAATGAATCTTGAACTATTGGCCATTGAAGCAGAGTGTGAGAGCAAGTTGAGCCAGAATCGCGATGAGTTGCGTGAGAGATTGGAACGTGTTGATTCTGGATGGCAAGCAGTCTCGGGATATGCTGATCACGAATTGCACGCGACGAGTGGTGGTTCTCTTGATCTTTCGAGTGACTGATCTGGCGAGCTGCTGCTCTCGCTTTGTCGAACCAGCGTCAGGCGGAAGAGGGCTTTCTGCGAGCTGAACGATGCGAGCGTGCTCAAGTTTTAATCTAGGTGGCAGACGCTTTTTGTGAAGCCGGAGGCGTGTCGTTTCGCCATGGCACCATGTCCAGGTTTGATTCGACTAGGAGCATTCTGATGCCCCGATTGCCTTGGCACGAATTCCGAAAGAACGGGAGAGAAAGTGTCGTCGAGAACGCTAGCAAAGACGAAAATTTCGAATCCGCCTTGCATCTCCAGACAAATCGCTGGTATGCAACTTAACGACGTTTTTTACTTTGACCGCTGCACCGAAAAATCGGGAGCGTACCATGCCCAATCATTGGATCGATCCAAGTCAGTGTCAATCTTTAGCCGTTCTTGTGGAATCGGTGACGGCACCGCTTTTAATTGAACACGAGGCCCCAATCTGCCTCGAGCTAGACATTGATACTTCGTTTGAAGTACCCGCTGATTCAGCAAGAACGGTTGATCTCGTTCAGGCGCTGGTCAACCAGTCACTTTCCGAGATGCCCGATGGTGGTGATTTGACAATCACAGCTTGTGAGACCGATCAAGGGCTCGAATTGGAACTCGCTGACACGGGTTGTGACATAAATGACCGTTTGCAGCGCACTCCGATTGCGGCTGCTGCGTTAGGAGTGCAATTGGTCTGGCAGAACTGTCCTCAGGGTGGAGCTGCAGTCACGATGACTTTTCGTCGCCAAAGCGGCTTTGGTCGCATGGCAGCATGAACAAGGGATAACCGGGTAAACCCATTTAATGTTTGGCATTTTCAACACAACAACGATTCCAGCGCTGGAGCAAACGCTCAGTTTTTCACAGAAGCGTCACGAACTCCTTGCTGGAAACCTGGCCAACTTGGATACCCCTGGTTATCGAGCGAAAGATCTTGATGTTGGAGATTTTCAAAATGCTTTGGCAGAGTCGATTGATAACCACCAGAAGTCGATCGATTTGGGGCAGCCATTAACGAGGGATGACATTCGGTCGGGACCACGGGATGCTATGGAACAAGTGGTTTTTCATGATCAGAGTGATGTGTCTCTGGAACAGCAGGTTTCAGAAGTCGCAAAGAACGAACACATGCACGCTTTGGCAATCACAACCATGCGAAGTCAGTTTGCTTTATTGCGTGCTGCAATTACTGAGCGTGCCTAGGGAATCAAAAGCTGATTGGCTGTGCCAGGGTGCCTGACATGCCATGAAGGAACGGAGCAGAATTTTATGTTACGAGCACTTGACATCAGCACGTCTGCGTTGGTCGCAGAACGAACTCGATTGAACGCAGTGGCTGGGAACATTGCGAATATCTCCACGCTTAAAAATGAAAAAGGTGAGGCCGAGGCCTATCGAGCGCGAGAGGTTGTGTTTCAAACAGACGATGAAATTTCGACGCAAGGTGCTTCTGGTGTGAAAGTGGAAGAGATCCGGGCCAGTGACGCAGAGCCGCTGTATCGTTATCAGCCGCAACATCCGCTGGCAATCAATGATGGAAAATGGAAGGGGTACGTTGCCTACCCTAATATTGATTTGACAACACAGATGGTGGATGCCTTGGAGTCGACACGAGCTTATGAGGCAAACGTGGGTGTCATGGAGATTACAAAGAATCTGAGTCGCGAAACGCTGACCATTTTGGCTTAGCTGCAGAGCCATTGGGGATACGTCTGCCCTCGACAGCACTACCCTGCCCTGCTCTGCCCCACTAATTAAACCCGCTTTAAACACTTCGAATTACGGATTTGGTACAGTCGAAATCGACCTGAATCATGCGACCCATCAACGGAATCCAGCCGCCAACGCGTCCCGAATCACTGATGGGTGGCATAGCTTCAAAGACTGCAAAGGTTGATTTTCAGTCAGGGATTGATGAATTTGCCAAGGTGCTCACCAACGAAGTCAAAGATGTCAATTCGATGCAGATCGATGCCAATGATATGGTCCATTCCTTGTTGACTGGCGGTGATGTTAACGAGGCTGAAGTTCTGACCGCGGTACAAAAAGCGGATCTTGCATTTCGCATGCTGTTGCAGGTACGTAACAAACTGGTTGAAGCCTACCGAGAAGTTCAGCAAATTCAGATCTGAGATGATCAGATTGACGATTTTTCGTTATTCCGAGCATTTTAAAAACTGATCATTCAATTCACTTTCATTGTGGCAGCATCTGAGTACTTATGAATTTTTTCAGACAATCAACTGATCAGGCCCGGCAGGTTTTTTTGTCGATGCCGATGCAGTCGCGAGTCATCGCGATGATGTTGGTCGCCGTGATTGCGATCGGATTAGCGTTTCTTGTGCGAGGCTCTGATACCAAGTCGACTGAGTATCTGTTTGGCGGTCGCTCCATGGGCGAGCAGGAAATGGACTCCATTGAAGTCGCCTTAAGTGCAGCGGGTTTAAATGACTGGGAGCGTGAGGGGCGACGCATCAAGGTCCCCAAGGATGTCAAGTCAACTTATTTGGCTGCGTTGGGGGATGCTTCCAGTTTGCCGATCGCCCTACGTACTGAGGTTGATCAGGCTATCAAAAATAGCAGCCCGTTTGATTCATCTGATCTGCGACATTCCCGTGAAATGCATGCGAAGGAGAAAGATCTTGGGAGTAAGATTTCAGCTTTCCCAGACGTGCGATGGGCCAGCGTCGAATATGATCGCGGGGAACGCATCGGGTTATCACGCTCAGTGGCGCAATCCGCAAGTGTGATGGTTCAGCCGGAAGGGACTCGTTCTCTGCCAAGGCAACGTGTCGTTGCAATTCAGGAATTGATCCGTGGTTCCTATGCTGGGATGGCAACTGATGATGTCGTAGTCGTTGATACCAATAGCACAACAGGCAGTTTTAACGCTGAAGAAGACCCACTGCTCACGAAGCAGCGCGAGGCTGAAACGCACATTGAATACAAATTACGGAAGTTGTTGGCCGAATATCCAGCACAGATCGCGGTGTTCGCTGAGATTGATCCAACGATGGACTCTGAGTTGGCTTCGCTGAAGTTCGATCCTGAACCGACCAATCTGAGGAATAGTTCCAAAAAAATTGAAACGACACGGAATCAACAAATTCCAAGTGGCGTCCCTGGTGCAGATCCCAATGCCATTGGTAATCGGGCACAAAGCATTGGCAATGATGTGGAGGTTCTGAACACAACACAGGATGAAAGGGATACCAGTGGTGTGGCAGGGCAGCAGTTCGAGAGTTCAAAGCTGGCAGATCTGCAGGTTAAGACGGTTCGAGTTTCGATCATGCTGCCAACCAGCTACTACAAAGAGCTGAATATTGAGAACGAAATGATCCGAGATTCAACGCAAAATCGCGCCGAGATTATTTTGGATGATGCGACCTTGGAGGGGTTGCGAATCAAGACTGAGAAAAAGATTTCGGAAATTGTCAGTCCTCTGCTGCCACGAGTTACAACCGGGGCTGATCCTGTAACGCTGGTCACTGTGCGAGACGCTCCGGATTTGCCCATAGAGAAACCAACAGAGGAGTTCGCTACAAGCCAGGCTTTGACTTGGTTGGCCGAATCGTGGCAGACACTGGCTCTTGTTTTACTCGGGCTGGTTGCGCTTCTTGTGGCCCGTTCTGCTGCTAAATCCGCTGGCAATCCCACACCTGCTGAGTTCGAAGAGGGATTTGGCCTCGAAATGCCAGGACCCGCTCCAGTCGAGCAGGATGTGGAAGAAGAGGCGGAGCGTATGATGATCACCGGTGGATCTCTGAAAGACGAATTGTTGCATCTGGTGGAAGATAACCCCGAGGTTGCCGCAAATGTGATTCGTGGGTGGGTTGGAGACGCCGCCTGATTCGCCTCATCGTAGGTCTGGATTTCGTGTCGCTGGAAATCCACGCTGAAACTTGATGAATTGAGAGCGAATTCGATGCTAAATACTCCTTGAGAGCATGTCACAGCGTGAAATGAACTGATTCCCTCTTCCAACGCAGACGTAAGTTTGACTACAAGGGAACTTCCAAGGCCAACAGCGATGGATTGCTGGGCACTCGGAAATGGTTCAGATTTTGCATGGCACGAGGGAGCGGCCCCCAATGGCAAACGGATGGGACTCAGGGTTAGAGCGTGAGGCGATGCTGCGTCGTGTCGCGATCGTGCTGAGTAGTTTGCCAGCGCCCGTCGCCGCCAATCTGCTGGGCGAAATCGACGCGGACACGAAAGTTGCTGTGCGACGCACGATGATGTCCTTGTCAGACGTCGATCCACTCGAGCAAAAACGTGCACTGCATGCATTCAAGGTTTCCGTGCAGAAACCCGAGGCCTCACCGGACCAGTTTCAGGCATCCAGCGATCGTGAGGCAATTCCAAAACAGCCTGCTCAGTCACAAACGCAAGGCAATGCTTCTTCCAGAGTCGTACGGTCAAATTCAGGAAATGCTCAGGCAAACACCCCAGGGGACATGCCGGCTGATTCGAATGCGAGTCAACATCCGTTGGCCTTTCTGGAACAGGTCGATGAGAACGTGCTCGCTAACCTTTTGAAAACGGAACGACCACAAATTGTAGCGACGGTCTTAGCGTCCATTAACCCAGAGCACGCAGCACGCATTCTTGCTTTGCACGGTAGCGGGTTGGAGGATATGCTCGGTCGCATCGCCAAGATCGAGACCATTCCTCCTGCGTCGCTTGCAGAACTGGCTGATCATTTTCGAAAATCATTTGGCAAGCAAGGCGAGGGTGCAAGCGATACTGGCGCAAGCGATACTTTGGGACGTCGAGCTCTGGATGCAATCCTTGCTGCCATGCCTCGCGATCAAGAGCAGCAAGTCGAACAGCAGCGAGCCGAATATCCGAACGCTGAATATCAGCGAGCGGTTGCTGATCAAACTCATTCATCTACCGATAAAACCAACGCCGCATACATTCGACAGCAGTCTGGATTTCCATCTGCTGTCACTGCCGAAGACAACTTGAGTTCCAAGTTGCGTATTGCGGAGGGAACTTTGCCTCCTCTATCCGATCGTCCGTCAAGATTGCGTGGCTCGGCGACGTCTCAAAATACCAACGCATCTCTGGTCTCACGACAGGCTGCAACCGATACTACTATTTCTACTCCCACGGAAGTGGCAACAGCAGTGAATGAACCCAGGCGATTTTCGTCCACCGACTCGATTCACGAGCATCTATTGCACCTGTCACCACAGCACCTGTGCGAAACACTTGGCAAAGTTCAGGCCAGATCTGCGATGTTGGCTCTTTGTGGCCTGCCCAATCAGGTTACGTCGGCTGTTCTTGCCCTGCTTCCTAAGGCTGAGTCACGCAAGGTGCGGGAAGCAATGAATTCACTCGGGTCGTTGCAATTGCGAGAGATTGATCAAGCCAAAGAAGCGATTGCTTATGCATCGCTCGAAGTGGTTGACGTACCGATTCCTAGTGCAGCCTGATTGAGGTGTGATTCATGGCCACCGTTTTAAAGTCAGGCGATCGAGACAAGCAGCAAGCTGCTGCTCAAAATGCGTCTGCGATCGCTGGATTCAATCTCAGTGATCTTGCTGATGAGGGACGCACGCGTCTGGAACAGTGCCGTTTGCAGGTGCAGGAAATGCTGGCGAAGGCTGAGCAACAGGTAGAAGGCATTCGTAAAGCTGCCGAAGAACGTGGGTATCAGCAAGGCTTGGATCATGCTGCGATCGATGCGGAAAAAAAATTGCAGGCAAAAGCTGAGCAACAAGCCAGGTCCAGTACCTTGGTCATGGAACAGACGGTGAAGCATATCCGTGACACACACACGAAATGGATGGAAAGTTACGGAGAGGTGCTCACGCAAACTGCATTAGCAGCCGCCGAGAAAATTGTCCAACGCAGGCTGGAGGTCGAACCGGAGTTGATGGTTGCCTGGGCAAAGGAGGCGTTGCACAGCACGCGGTCAGCGCTAAGTTTGACGCTCGTTGTGCACCCTGAGATGCTCGCCCAAGCGGGGCCAGCTTTTGAAACCATGGTCATGTCCCCAAGTCTGCCTGAGAATACCCATGTTGAGACAGATGAAAATCTGGATCGAAACGAGGTGGTCGTTCGTCAGGATGGGGGTGAAATTCAAGCAGGGTTGACCGCTCAACTTGAGCGACTGAAGGAGTTGTTGCAGTGACGAATGTCGTTGACTTTGAACCGCCTGTCTTGCCTGATCCCATTGTGAATCGAACATTGATCCAGCAAGCAGTTGCCTACGAGGTGCGTGGACGCGTATCAGCGGTTGCAGGTGAGTCTGTCGAAATTGAAGGAATGACAGCACCCATTGGTTCCATCTGTGAATTGAGATCACAGGATGGGGCGATTTCACGTTCACGAGTGATTGGATTTCGAGGTGTGCGGCCTATTCTCGCTCCCTTGGAACGGCTCTGTGCTCTTGCTGCTGGAGATACGGTTCGCCTCGTAGACACCACTTTGAAATTGCGAGTGGGACCTTCGCTATGTGGACGCGTGATTGATGCGTTTGGGCAGCCTGTTGACGGTAAGCCTTTGCCAAAAGACTTAATGACAGTGGATGCAGAGAGGGAGCCGCCTGAATCTTTGGAACGCCCTTCGATAGATAAGCCACTGCAAACAGGAATTCGGGCGATCGACACGATGTTGACCTGCGGACAGGGCCAACGATTGGGCATATTCGCTGGTTCCGGTGTCGGGAAAAGTACGCTCCTTGGAATGCTGGCACGAGGTTCCAATGCAGATCGGATCGTGATCGGGATGGTGGGTGAACGTGGCAGAGAGGTACAGGAATTTCTTGATCGTGCGCTCGGTGAAGCCGGGTTTGCAAGGAGCGTCGTTGTTGTGGCGACCAGTGACCGACCGGCCGCCCAACGCGTGTCTGCAGCGTGGACAGCCACTGCAATTGCGGAAGCGTTTCGGGATCAGGGCGAAAACGTACTGTTGCTGCTTGATTCGGTGACCCGATTTGCAATGGCCCAAAGGGAACTTGGGCTTGCAGCTGGGGAACCACCCACAACGAGAGGCTATCCGCCAAGTGTGTTTAATCTGTTGCCAAGGTTGGTGGAGCGTGCTGGTCGAACTGAGCAAGGTTCCATCACTGCGTTCTATACGGTCTTGGTTGAAGGAGATGATCACAATGAGCCCATTGCAGATACACTTCGAGGTTTACTCGATGGTCACCTGGTGCTTAGCCGAGATTTGGCTGCAAGGGCTCACTGGCCTCCCATCGATATTCTCAATAGTCTGAGTCGTCTACAGCCACATCTGGTTTCGCGTGAGGCCTTGCAGGCGGCCGCAATTGCTCGTCGGCATTTGAGTGAGTACCACCGACATGCGGATCTGATTTCTATCGGTGCCTATCGTCAGGGTAGTGATCCTCGAGTCGATGCCGCGATTGCAATGCGAGAGCCGCTCAATATGTTTTTTCAGCAGGAGGCGACTCAAATCACGACGTTGGAAGATTCGAACCGGATCCTAACGCAACTTGTCACCGCACAACCAGTAAATCCTCAGGCAAATGTCGATAACTCAGAGCAAGCCTCCCCGACAAACACGGTTGGAGAGAACCTGGGGATCGCGACAAACTGACTTTTTGATGCGTTTTGCCGATCCATGACCGCGAGGACCTATCTTGGCAGCCGAATTTCGATTTAAAGCTCTGCTGGATCTACGACGTCAGCAACGCGATGAGGCGGGCGCAGCTTTGGGGCAGGCCAATGAGGCGATTGCCAAAGTAAACACGCAAATTGACGATATCAATCGTGAACGAGTTGCCCTGCGTGATACCGAGGACGTGAATCGACAAGGCAATGTTTCCGTCGACGCTCTGCTGGCACACGGACGCTACGACTTGCAACTTCAGGCAGATATCGGATCTCTGCAGTCAACCGTGGCAGAATTGACTGCCGAGATGGACAGAAGGCGAACGAAGTTAGTTGAGGCAGAAGCTGAGCTGAAGCGTTTTGAGAAATTAAAAGAAAACGATGAAGCTGAATTTCGAGCCTTGGAATCTAAACGAGAGCACGCAGAGGCCGACGAAGTTTCAAACCGCCGGTACACCCTCCAGCGACAACGGTAACCGATCATGATGTCAAAAATCTTTCGAGGACTCGCTGCCTTTTGTGTAGCAACTGTTCTGACTCAGGTGATCTTGTTGAGTTATTTCCTGATCCGGGGAACACTCAACCGAAGCTCTGCGATCCAATTGATTGCACTGGTCAATGGAATTGATGTCTCTGGAATGCGTCTGCAGGAGATCTATCAACAGGGTGAGAATTACGAGCAACCGAGCTATGCAGAAATCCTGACCCAACGGAAAATGGCTAGCCTCGATATGGATATTCGCCTTCGGAGTCAGCAAGAGTTTCGAGATGAACTCAGCATCATGCTGGCGGACTTGCGGACAGATCAGGATCGCTTCAGTGATCGCTTGATAGCATTTCGCAATGAGCTAAAAGAACTGAGTGACGAAGCGCAGGATAATGGACTTCAGGACGTACAACGTACTTTGCAATCACTCGACCCGGAGCAGGCCAAAGAGCAATTGCTGATAATGTATGACGATAAAAGAATTGATGACGTTGTCACAATCCTTCAAGCCATGTCGACAGATGCACGAAAAGACATATTGGCAGAGTTCACTACGCCGGCCGAGGTGGAAATCCTTGCGGATATTTTGCATCGGATCAGCGAGGGCATGCCAGTTTCATCATTGATCAAAGAGACGGGCGAGAAATTGTAGTCCTCGGTTTATTAGCTAGCGTGGCGTGACCATGCCGCTTATTCCCCGACGGTTACGAGCTCGAACGTGACTGGGGGGAGCCAGAGATGAGTGATTTGGAAGTGGTTCGGCGTGCGCGAGATGCAATCATTACCGAGGTAGCTGGGGGGAAACTCCGTTCGCTGACTCGTGGTGGTGGCGATCAGGCGTCCAACGAAGGTTTACTGGATGCATTTGCAGAGGTCTTTGCTCGAATGTCCGAGTCGAAGATGGCTGCTCCGATTGATAAGCAGACCGAGCCGTCGGAAGATTCGTTGAATCCTTCGTCTGATTCCTCGCTTGAATCAGAAACGGAATCACAGAGTGATGACGGCCATCAGCAATGCGTCGCTTTGAAGCCGGATGACCTGCTAGCAGAGGATGTTGAGCTGTCCTCCACACCCATTGTGGAAATAGCTGCTTTGAAAGAGGTCGCGCCGCAGCACGGAGAAGACTCCGAATCGCTGGTGGTGGCCGATGTAGAGACTTACGTGGCAGCACCTGTTGTTGCCGAGATCTCGGACACTGAGGTAGAAACTCCGGGAATTGCTGAAGAGCAGGTGCGGCAGGTGTTGCCCAGTGAGGATGGCGAAGATGTTGTCGGGCGGCAACGCAATGCAAAACCGGTATCAGCTTCGAAACCGGCAGATGCGAGGCTGCTCGAGGGCGCCCGGGATGGCGGAGTGGTGGCAGCGGAGAATTCCGAGCCCGAGGTTACCGCTGCCGAAATTGAACAGGAATTGAAACAGCCAATCGAGGAATCGGGTGGAGAGGCGCGGCGTAACCGACGTGCTCGCCATCGCGGTGCTCGTCATACTGAGCAAACGCGGGCACCGGTTTCCCAAAATGGTTCGCGGGAAACTGCCTCAAAAGTGGATTCGATGATGAAACCCGAAATGCTCGAAGCCGGCAGTGGTACGGAACGCGCGAACCCCATGGGGCAGGGACAAGGACGCACCGCTGCTGCAACAGTGAATCGCTCGGTGCAGGCCGCAGTGGCGGCTACTTCTGTTGCTTCGAATAGTGGGGCAAATACCTCGCGGTTCGGTGCAACGACGGCAAATGGAATCCGTGAAGTCGCACAGAACCCATCTTTGGGTGCAACGGCTAAGGCGGCTACCAGCCGGCCAGGGTCTGAGACGCGCGGAAAAAAGGTCGACACGACCGACACACTGGCACGAGTTAAACTGATTCAACGCGTAAGCAAGGCATTTCAACATCTTGGTCCAGACGGAGGGGTCATTCGTTTGCGGTTGGCTCCAGCTGAAATGGGATCGGTGCGTGTTGAAATGCGAATCCAGCAACGTAAAGTTGCAGCTCGAGTCGTTGCCGAGACCGAGGCCGCGAGTGCCGCCCTTCGAGAACATCTGCCCGACTTGCGAGCAAGGTTGGAATCTTTTGGGATGCAGGTCGAGCAGCTTGACGTTGAGACCGAAAATCTTGATCACGAGAGTGGCTCACATTTTGAGGACACGACTTCTCGTGACGAGAGTTGGCAAGATCCTGATCGGCGTCAGCAACGCGAACGAGCGAAGCAGTTTCAAGCAAAGAATATCGTTGATGTTTCACAGAATGTTTCACCCGCGGTAACAACGGCTTCTCTGTCGGCCGGTATCGACGTGCATCTCTGATGCAAGCTCATCAATGGAAGCTGATTGCTCTCGCGTTCGGTCGTTATCCCGTCGTACAAGAAGAGCGTCAGTGATGTCTTGAGGCATCACGATGCAATGCTGTGATCTTGGGAGATAATCATGTCGCAAATTGGACAGCCAGCTACATCGGGTGCTGCTGCGCAACAATCTGCTGGAACAACCGGTCAGTCGGGCGCTAGTTATAACGAACTCGATATCGATGATTTCTTGAAGTTGTTAATCAGCGAACTGCAAAACCAGGACCCTTTGGATCCAATGGACAACAGCGAAATGGTCCAGCAGATCGGCCAAATTCGCGAAATTGGGGCGACTGACGATCTGACAAAAACACTTTCTACGCTTTCTTCAAGCCAGGAATTAGTGACCGCCAGTAGTCTGATTGGTAAGTCTGTAGAGGGGTTAGCGGAAGATTCCAGTGCAGTTGATGGCATTGTTGATCGCATCACGGTTGAGACAAGTGACGAAAACGCTACACGAACTGTCAAAGTTCACGTGGGTGGAAAGACGATGGATATAAAGAACATCAGGGAAATACAGACTGGGTAATTTCTACCGATTATCGATTGCCGGCATTAAATCATTTTTAAGCTGGTAATTGGTCTCATCGTTTGCGATGAGCCATCGAGAGAGTTCATCCGGTCTCACAATCGGAGCTCTACGTCGATGGGTCTTACATCTGCTCTTACTACGGCACTGACTGGTCTGAACGCTGCGGAAACGCAGATTGATGTGATTGGTAATAACCTTGCCAACTCGCAAACTGTCGGATTCAAATCGTCAGATGTGATTTTTGGAACTCAGTTCCTGCAGACACTTTCACTAGGTGCAGCGCCATCTGCAAACAATGGTGGTATCAACCCTAGGCAGATCGGGTTGGGTGTGCAGGTGGCCGAGATTGCCGCCAATCACAATCAAGGCACGATTGAAATCAGCAGCAGTTCCTCGGACTTGGCGATTCAGGGAGACGGTTTCTTTATTGTTGAGGGTGGTGAGGGCGAACGTCTTTACACACGAAACGGTATTTTCAAGCTGAACAGTGATGCCGAGTTGGTCAGTGTTACTGGGCAGCGATTATTGGGATACGGGGTCGACGAGCAGTTTCGATTGCAAAAAACCGAACTGGTTCCACTTTCGGTACCTCTGGGAAGTGAGAGTGTTGCCAAGGCAACTGAGAATGTGACGTTCGAAGGAACGCTGACACCTGAGGGCGATCTTGCAACGGTCTCGCAGGTGATCCAATCGGCTAGGTTGGGTGATTCGAAGGTGCCACAACCTGACTTCACTGATGTTGGCATTGCCGCGGTTCCTCTGTCTGATGCCGCAGCAGTTGTCGTCAACAATGGTGGGGTCGGTACGTTATCGGCTGGTACTTACCAGTACAGATTCGCTTTGGTCGACGCAGCGGGTACCGAAGCAACACCAAGTCTTTCGATCAGTTCAGTGGTCGGAGCAGGGGGACGCATCGATTTAAGCAATCTGCCTTCGGAAGCCTCGGGGAGTTACCCGACCGTTAATATTTATCGAACAGCCCCCGATGGCAGTGACTTCTTCCTGCTTGGTTCATCAGCAGCTGGTGGCACGTTTAACGATGATGGTTCAACCCCGTTATTAGGGACACCGTTGGACGATACCACGTTAACAGGAAACTATTCCTACATGGTGACGTACTACCGTAGTGGTGAAGTTGAGAGTCGCCCAAGTGAATTGATCGGGCCACAGAACGTAGTCAACGGGCGGGTCTCGTTGACCAACTTACCGGTACCCCCTGTGCCCGGCCCAGAGAGCGGTTTTCCTGCCTACGATGAAATCCGGATCTATCGAAACCTCGCGGGCGACCAAAATAATTATTACCTCGTCGATACTGTCGCTCCCGGTTCTGATTACACCGATTCAAAGTCAGATGAAGCAATCGCAGACTTGACGGTGGCCGGGAATCAATTGGTGAATCTCGATGGCCCAACGATTACCAGCAACACGCTTTTGACTGATGTTCTGAAGCGGGATGGTTTGACGTACCAAAGCGCTTTTGAAATAGGCACCCTGAGTTACAGCGGGCGAAAAGGGGGGCGTGCATTAGGTACCAAGCAGCTTGAAATCGTCGGAACCACAACAGTTCAGGACTTTGTCGACTTTCTGGAGTCAGCATCCGGATTGCAAAGTCTGCTCATCGATTCGCAAAACCCCATTCTTGCGTCTGAAAATAATATCCCCGGTGAATCCGGTGAGTTGGTGCCAGGGGGTTACATCCAAGATGGAACCATTCGTTTTGTGAGCAACACGGGTGAGCTGAATGCTTTGGAGATTGACCTCTCTGCATTCCGAGTGGAAAATTCTGTTGGCGATGTGATCACACCCAACCTTGCCTTTGGAACTCTTCAGGAAGCACAAGGTCAGAGTGCAGTGAGTGACTTCATTGTTTACGACTCTCTTGGTGTTCCGTTGAATGTGCGAGTGACAGCAACATTAGAAGGACGGACTAACGAGCAGACGATTTACCGTTGGTATGCGGACAGTCCAGAAAACCAACCAATCGCCGGAACTGACATTGCAGTAGGTACTGGTTTGTTGCGTTTTGATGGAAACGGAAACTTTGTCTCGGCGACCAACGACAGTATCGCGATTGATCGTGTCGGCGTACCCAGCGTCAATCCACTGCAATTCGATCTCGACTTCAGTCAAGTTTCAGGTCTGGCAACTCAGCAAGCCAGCCTTGCTGCAACGCGTCAGGATGGTAGCCCTCCGGGCGTTCTGACAAGTTTTGTGGTCGGTGAGGATGGAACCTTGAGAGGTGTGTTTGGAAACGGCGTGACACGTGATCTCGGTCAATTGCAGCTGGCTCGATTTGCCAATCCAGTAGGTCTGGAATCTCGCGGTCTGAATGTTTTCGCCAAAGGCGTCAATACCGGCTTGCCAGTTCAAGGAGCTCCCGGGGAAAACGGTATCGGTGGCGTGATTGGCGGGGCTTTGGAGTTAAGCAACACTGATATCGGAAAAGACCTTGTTGAATTGGTGATGGCTAGTACCCAATATCGAGGGAACAGCCGCGTGATCACGACCAGTCAACAGTTGCTTGATGAATTGCTGAACCTGCGTCGATAGTGAATGATTAGAAAAAATGGCGTCCCAAGCTGCAGTTCTGTCGCTTGTTGCACAAACTGCTGTGACGAGATGAGTCTCCTTTTTTTCACTACCTGACTGCAGTTGCCCTAGATTGTGCAGCTTAAATCCGCACAATCTCAGTTGATTGGATCACAGCTCGTGATTGGTACCTGCCTTTCCTCATTGGCAGCGAATCAAGTTTTAGAGTTTGATTATGTTCCATGCTTCCCAAGCTTATCCCCACCCAACGGTAGAACTTTCCGATGGCAAAAGCTCCCAAAAATGCGATCAGCCCCTCCCGCGCTGAAGACTACCCAGAATGGTATCAGCAGGTCATCCGTGCTTCTGACTTGGCCGAAAATAGTCCTGTTCGTGGCTGCATGGTGATCAAACCATGGGGCTATCGGTTGTGGGAAAACATGCAGCGAGCCTTGGATGACATGTTCAAGGCGACGGGCCACCAGAATGCTTATTTTCCCCTGTTCATTCCGATGAGCTTTCTTGAAAAGGAAGCTGAGCACGTGGAGGGGTTTGCTAAAGAATGTGCGGTGGTAACTCATCATCGCCTCGAGCCCGATCCGGATGGTGGATTGCGACCTGCCGGTAAGCTCGAGGAACCCTTGATCGTACGTCCAACCAGCGAGACAATCATTGGCGCGACCTATGCCAAATGGGTCCAAAGTCATCGCGATCTGCCCATCCTGATCAACCAATGGGCGAATGTGGTGCGATGGGAAATGCGTACGAGAATGTTTTTGCGAACAGCAGAGTTCTTGTGGCAGGAAGGTCACACGGTGCATGCCACCAGCGAAGAGGCAGTCGCGGAGACAGAGCAGATGATCGATGTCTATGCAGACTTTGCCGAGAATTGGATGGCAATGCCCGTGATCATCGGTAGCAAGACGGCTGATGAGAGATTCCCGGGAGCGGTTGAGACGCTTTCGATTG
>PAUV01000018.1 GCA_002712845.1 Rhodopirellula sp.
CGGTGCTAATGCCAACGCTGTGAAGGAATTGGTTTTGGCTGGTTTGTTGATGGCTTCAAGGAATATTGGTGGAGCCATGAAGTTTGCAGATGGTCTGGATGGGACCGATGCAGAAATCTCCACGGCAGTCGAATCAGGCAAGAAAAACTTTGTCGGTTCAGAATTGCCCTCCAAAACGTTGGGCGTGATTGGACTCGGAGCCATTGGTTTGCGCGTCGCTAACGCGGCTTTGTCACTGGGCATGAAAGTGGTTGGTTACGATCCACTGATCTCCGTGCAAAGCGCTTGGCAGCTTTCAAGCGGTGTTCAAAAAGCGGTCAGTATCGACCACTTGTTCAGTCAGTGCGATGCCATTTCTGTACATGTTCCACTGTTGGATGCTACGCGAGGGCTAGCAAGTGCTGAACGAATCGCAATGATGCCGAAAGGTGGCATACTGGTAAATCTTGCCCGCGGAGGTATTTGCGATGACGAAGCTGTCTTGGCTGCATTGGACAGCGGGCATCTGCACTCCTACGTGATTGATTTTCCAACTGGTGAGTTATTGAAACACTCGAAAGTAATCTCATTTCCGCACTTGGGTGCTTCGACTGCGGANGCTGAAGAAAATTGNGCTGTCATGGTGGCAGACAGTGTGCGTGAGTTTCTTGAAGATGGAACCGTGCGGAATTCGGTGAACTTTCCCGAAGCCGTCATGCCTCGAAATGGTGGTAGTCGAATCACAATCGCCAATGCGAACGTGCCAAANATGGTCGGGCAGATTTCCACCATCCTCGCTGAATCTCAGCTCAATATTGCTGACCTGCTGAACAAGTCCCGAGGGGATATCGCTTATACCATCATCGATCTGGATGATGATATCAGTGATGCGANACTCGACTCAATTCGCGCAATCGAAGGTGTTCTANCNCTGCGGCATCTGCCCCGTAAAGGCTAGTCCGACTGCTGCTGCGATTCCCGGCTCAGAGGTCTATCGCGGCCGTGTATTGCGCTGCTTATCGCGTCGGTCTCTTGCGGCAGCGATGATTATGGCTGACCGGTAGGGTTTCTACCGATCATCAACGGTATCTGAGCCAGTCACGACGATGGATGCGATCATTTAATTGGCATTCGGTCACCATCGCTCTTGCTTTGGTTCAGGTTATCATAGGAGCTTTCTCTGTCGAATTTTCCTGTAACCGGTGTGATGATAATGGTNCATGTACGATTGCTGTGGCTAGTTCTTGGTCTNGTTCTTGTNACCCATTATGGCAAAGCAGATGAATTGCCGGGTGCAAAACTATCCAATCGGCCGCATGTGGTAATGCTNGTAGCTGAACGAGAGTATGAGACACTGCAATCGTTGAGACGATTCTCGAAAGAGCGAGAGGAAGCCTATCGTTTTACNNTCGTGGNNGNGGATNCCAATGATCGNAATCGATTGATCGGACTCGATAGTCTNNAAAATGCTGACCTGATGTTGGTAAGCGTACGCCGACGAACGCTACCAGCGGATCAATTGGCTTTGATTCGTGGATTTNTCTCGCAGGGCAAGCCTGTCATTGGGATTCGCACGGCGAGTCATGCGTTTTCATTGCGCAACAAAAAGCCACCAGAGGGTAAAGCTGACTGGCAAGATTTTGATCAGTTAGTATTCGGTGGAAACTACACAAATCACCACGGGAACGATTTGCAAGTTAAACTGAGTTTTGCAGNTTCCGGANCGAAGCATCCGATCGTGNAGGGTATCGATGGGGATAAAGAATATTNCTCTTCAGGTTCTTTGTATCGGGTNTCGCCATTNATGCAGGGNGCCAAAGTCTTGATGCGAGGGCAGGTGAAAGGGCATCCTGCTGAGCCAATCGCATGGATTTACAGACGTGCTGACGGCGGGAAATCGTTTTATACATCACTGGGTAATACCGAGGACTTTCAAGGCTTGTTGCTACCTGAACTCCTGGAAAACGCTTTGGTGTGGGGGTTGAGTAAGTGAACGTCTTAGTCGCGGATCGTTGTCAGGATGTTTGAAAGCGGACACCGGGCTTTGTATCAAGTGTTTATCGCCTTGGCGAATCGTGGATAGAGTTGAGAAAACAAATGAAAAAGATTGACTTGCTGTTGTGCGTCATTGGTTGCCTGTTTCTTGCAGATCGAGTGTCTGCTCAGGGATCCGACCAGGACCCAAATGTGTTGGTGATCATTACTGATGAGCACAATTTCAGAACACTTGGCTGTTACCGTGAGACACTGTCCACGGAGCAAGCGGAAATGTGGGGACCTGGTTCAGTTGTTGAAACGCCGAACTTTGATCGTCTTGCAAAAGAAGGAATCCTGTGCACCCGAGCCTATGCGACAGCTCCTGTTTGTTCTCCCTGTCGCGCTGCGATGATCACCGGTATGTATCCGCAGAATACAGGGGTGCCGACCAATAATGCTGAGTTGCGTGATGACGTTCCCACGCTTGCCAAAATCATGGCAAATCAAGGATATCGAACGAGTTTCGTTGGGAAGTGGCATTTGGGTGGTAACGGAAAGCCGGAGTGGGCACCCAATATTGATGGCGGATTTCAGAATAAAACGTACATGTTCAATCGTGGACATTGGAAAAAGTTTGCCCAAACCAAAACGGGTGCAAAAGTTGATGCTCGTGAAAAATCAGGTTCACCGAGCTATGGAGTATCAGGCGCTGATGAAGAGTCATTCTCAACGGACTTTCTCACTGATCGTGCGATTGAGTCGATGGCTGAGGCGGGGGACCAACCCTTTCTCACGGTCGTGAGTTATCCAGACCCGCATGGCCCAAACACGGTTAGGGNTCCCTACAACCGTATGTATGATCATTTGCGATTTCTACCACCGCGNACATATGGACGNGATGATGTGGCGATACCGAAGTGGCTAGGAAATGCAAAGAATCATGCGGTTTTTCGCGGTCCGCAGATGAGCCAATATTTTGGGATGGTGAAATGCATTGATGATAATTTGGGTCGCATTTTCATGGCGCTCGAAAAGAGCGGTAAGCTCGATTCAACTATCATCATGATGACATCGGACCACGGTGATCTTTGCTATGAGCATGATCGTTTGAATAAAGGTAACCCGTATGAGGGATCCGCACGTGTGCCCATGTTGATTCGGTTCCCCGAGCGTATTGCAGCGGGTCAGACTTACATGCAACCAATGGGAACCGTCGATGTGACGCCGACATTACTTGGATTGGCAAGTATCAAAACGAATCATGAATTCGAAGGCCGTGATTTGACTTCGCAACTCACCGGCAACGGTGCAGGGCAGGGCAATCAAGTGACTTTCCTTCGCAATTCAGGCACCGAACCGCAGTGGGTGTGTGCAGTTGATGATCGCTTCAAGCTCGTGTTGTCTGTGAATGATCAACCTTGGCTGTTTGATGCGGAACAGGATCCTGATGAGCTGTTGAACTTCTATCGCCGCCCGGGAAGCCGCGCGGCCACACAACGGTTGGCCAAAGCGCTGCAACAATATGGAAAACAAAAAGGCGATGCTTACTTGCAGCATCCAGCAATCGTAGCTTCATTGAAAAAGTGTCTGGCACCGAAGGAATAGCCAGCGGTGATTCTCCCAAGCACACCGAGTTGAAGTCGTGTGCATTTCAGTGACCCATTAGCAAAGGATCACAGGTCCTTGGTGCCGTATTGACGAAGCGATTGCACCACACTGCACAAGCTGGACGGCAGGGGAGTGTCGTTGTTTTTTTGCCGCCATCTCCAAGGCCGGGCAAGCGTTCAAGTAACATTAGGGACGTTGTTTTGCAACGTGCGGTGAAACTGCATGTGAAACCTGAAATTAGACGCTGCTTCCTCTCTGGACCCATGCAGGCAAATTCAAGTACTGTCCCAATGCCACGCATAAAGAGGTTATGCGAAAGACAAGGGCGAGGGATTGTAAATGCAATTATTGATGCGCTATCGAGACTTGGTGCTGCCATTAGGCATCATTGGCTGCTTGGTGGTGATCCTTGTCCCATTGCCGCCCATGCTGATGGACATGCTGCTGGCTGCCAACATCACAGTTGGTGTGATCGTGTTGCTGACAACCGTTTATGTGGCGACTCCGTTGGAATTCAGTATCTTTCCATCTTTGTTGCTAGCAACAACTTTGGCTCGTTTGGTGCTGAACGTGGCGACGACGCGATTGATTTTGACCGGTGCTGATTCATTGGGGATGGGCGCAGCTGGCGGTGTCATTAAAAGCTTTGGCGAATTTGTTGCCGGAGACAGGATCGAAGTGGGATTGATCATTTTTGTGATCATCGTGCTGATTCAATTCATTGTGATTACCAAGGGTGCCACCCGAATCAGTGAGGTCGCGGCAAGATTCGCATTGGACGGAATGCCGGGCCGCCAAATGGCGATCGATGCTGACTTGAACGCTGGCCTGATCGATGAGAAAGAGGCTCAGAGACGTCGCCAGGAAATCAATGCTCAGGCTGACTTTTACGGAGCGATGGACGGTGCCAGTAAGTTTGTCCGTGGGGATGCCATTGCGGGAATTGTGATCACCATCGTTAATGTGATTGGTGGTTTGTATATCGGTGTAATGCAAGCTGGTATGACGTTCACGGAGGCAGGAGCACTTTTCACCAAGCTGACGATTGGTGATGGTTTGGTGAGTCAGGTGCCTGCTTTGTTGATTTCGCTCGCTGCGGGTCTGTTGGTGACTCGAAGTGCTCAACGGGCTAATTTGCCAGTTCAGTTCTTGCAGCAACTGCTGGGGAATCCCAAGGCTTTGGCGGTTGCGGGTGGTTTTCTGACACTCTTGATCGTGACAAACTTACCTGCGATCCCAATGGCGACGCTTGGGCTGGGGTGCATTGGGTTGGCTGTGGTGATGAACCGACAGACAGCACGTCGCCAAGATGCTGAGGCGGAACAGGCTGAGGTTGAGAAGGCTGAGGCTGCGGCTCCCCCACCAAAGAGAGTTGAGGACTTTCTCACTATTGATCCGATGGAGATTTCAATCGGGTTGGGGTTGCTGGGATTGGCCGATCCAAGTCGCGGCGGCGATCTGATGCAGCGAATTACCGGTGTTAGAAATGCCGTGGCGGCAGATCTGGGAATCATTCTTCCCAAGGTCAGGGTGCGGGATGAAATGACACTTGGGGAACTCGATTATGAAATTCGAATTGAAGGCAGTCAGGTAGCAAAAGCTACTTTGCTACCAAATCAGTTGCTGGCAATCGATAGCGGCCACACGACGGGAGTGATTGAGGGACAGCCGACCCGCGATCCCACCTTTGGTGAGCCGGCCGTATGGATTGATCCCATGAGGCGTGAGCAAGCAGCTATCTATGGTTACATGACCGTCGAGCCGGGTGCGGTGATGGCGACACATCTGCAAGAAATTTCAAAGCGGCACGCAGATGAATTGCTTTCAAGAGACGCCACAAAACATTTGATTGATGAATTGAAGGAAGCTTCACCGACAGTTGTTGATGAATTGATCCCAGGGGTCATGAAGGTCAGCGAAGTACAGCAGGTGCTGCATTTGCTTTTGAAGGAAGATATTCCCATCCGCCAGTTGGGGATCATTTTAGAAACCCTCGGTGATTTTGCAGGTAGGACAAAGGATGCTGTCTGGTTGTGCGAGTACGTACGCCATCGGCTTGCACGCACGATATCTTCTCGTTACCGCGATACTGAGGGGCGTTTGCACGTGCTTGCCTTGGATCCTGCCATGGAAGATCGCATCGCGGCGGGCATCGAGCACACAGAACGAGGTTTATTTGTCCGAATGAGCCCTTCTGCCGTAGACCTCACTTGCGAGAAAATTCAAGAAGGGGTTAAGAAGCTTGTTACAGCGGGTCATCCACCTGTCGTATTAGTGAGTCCAAGAATCCGACCAGGTTTACGACAGATCACNAACGCGTCNATGCCTCGCTTAAAAGTCTTGTCTTACAACGAGATCACGCAAGACACAAAAATCGAATCTTATGGTGTGATTAGCGACCAATGACTTTTGCACCATTAGACGACAACAATNCGACTCAATTGAAAGAAAACGATTCCCCGATGCACATTCGCACTTTTCGAGCCGCAAACTTGCAGGAGGCCTTGGAGCAGATACGTCAACAGATGGGGGCTGAGGCTGCTGTTCTGCATACTCGCCAAGTGCGTGATGGGTGGATGGGATGGCTTGGACGAACCTATGTTGAGGTGACTGCTGGGTTACGAGACGAAGAAGGTGGCAGTCCTGTTGACTCAACCAAGCAAAGTCTTGACTCACGAACTGTGCCGGAGCTGGAACCTCGGCTTCGCGTCAAAGACGTTTCATCGCTGGCGAATCCGGCTTTGCCGCTGCAATTGCAGGCCTATCAGTTGGAATTGCTTTCGGCTGGCGTAGATACGGATACGGTGGATCGATGGTTAAATACAACGGTCAGTTTTGCGGCAAGCATGGGGGAAGCAGCTAGTGGTCCCATGTCTGCGGGAACACCTTGGCTAGAGCATCTGCAAAGAACAGTGCTCAGGGAATTGCGTATTGGCAGCCCGATATTGACACATCCTGGAGAAAGACGCGTGGTTGCACTTGTGGGGCCCACAGGTGTTGGTAAGACCACGACTGTAGCCAAGCTTGCGGCCGGATTTCGTATTGAAGCGAGACGNCGTGTGGGGCTGCTGACGATTGACACTTTCCGAATTGCAGCGGTCCAGCAATTGAAGGCGTATGCCGAGATCATGGACTTACCGATGCAGGTTGTCGAAAAGCCTGGCGAGATGCAGCAAGCTCTCGATCGATTGGGTGATGTTGATCTGGTATTGATTGATACAGCCGGGCGTAGCCCCAAAAGTGATGCCAGAATTGACCAGCTGGTGGAATTGCTCAGGAGTGCACAGCCCGACGAAACTCACTTGGTGTTGAATGCGACAAGTTCTGCGTCGGCAACTCGCCTGGCGCTTCAAGGATTCGCTCCGGTGCGTCCAACAGCAGCGATACTCACGAAGCTGGATGAGGCTCCCAATACCGTTGGCGCACTTTCAACGCTTGCCAGCAGTGAGCAATACAGTGGAATACCGTTGAGCTACATCACAAATGGTCAGCAGGTCCCGGATGACATTGCCCCTGCCGATGCGGAGATGTTGATGTCCCGCCTGTTGACAACGAAGGTATCAGTTTCAGCTTTAAACGCAGCATAAAATACAAAAAGAGCTAATGCACTGTGCATCAGCTCGCCGATAAGTGACATGAAGCAGCTCGCGCTGAATGAAAACGACTTGAGCGTAATCTTTCAGTAACCGGTTGCTTAACTTAGGAAAAATACTCGCTTGCAACTCATTCCACCAAACAAACCTTGTTCCGTAGCTTCGCAGCCTCACTCGGTGCACTCGCAATGGGATTGGTCGCTTTACGCGGCGCTGTCCTTGGTGAACCTACAGGTAGTGTTGCGTTGGAAGCAATCACGGCCATGGCAGTCTTTGCTGTTGTTGGTGCAATGGTTGGATGGATCGCAGACACACTGGTCCGCGATGCAGTTGAGCAAGCGTTTCGTAAACGTGTTGAGTGGTACCGAGAGGGACTGAGCGACGCGGGACTAACTGAAGAAGGTTCGAAGCGTGATTGAGGAGCAGAAATGTCTCCGAGATTACGTCGAAAACAGAACGCGGCGGAGTTTTAACAGCAAGGAAGCTGTCAGAATTGCAAAGCAAACATGACCGAATAATCGGGTCTTTGGCCCGATTGTGCTCCGCGGCAAGACGCCGCGGTATTAATACCCATCACGGAGGATTGGATGGCAGCGACAGCCACAGCCGACGACGAGATCCTGCAAGTCTGGACGACGTTCAAGAAGCTTAACAAGGACTCACTNGATTACGAATCGCTACGCAACCGTCTGGTTGAGCGATATATGCCGCTGGTTCGTTATAACGGAGAGCGAATCTGGCAGCGTCTTCCTGATGGCGTTGAGCTGGATGACCTAATCAGTGCCGGAATCTTCGGACTGATGGATGCCATTGATGCGTTCGATATGGAACGCGGCGTCAAGTTCGAGACTTACTGCGTGCCTCGTATCCGAGGTGCAATGCTCGATGAGCTTCGCACCATGGACTGGGTTCCACGCCTCGTGCGGAGCAAGGCCAGTAAATTGGCAGTCGCCAGAAAGACTCTGGAGACAAGGCTTGGCCGGGCTCCAACTGTCTTGGAAATTTCCGAACAGATGGAAATGCCAGTCAAAGAAGTTGAGAAAATGCAGTCTGACGCCAATGCGGTTGGCGTCGTGTCACTGAATAAAAAGTGGTACGAAACAGATAGCTACAAAGACGTTCGAGAAATCGACATCCTCGAAGACAAGAAGGGTGAAGACCCTACNCGTCGCGTTCAGAAGAATGATCTGATGCGNCTGGTTACGAAGGGGCTCAATCGAAANGAGCGATTGATCATTATTTTGTACTACTACGAAGAATTNACNATGAAAGAGATCGGGGCCACCCTGGATCTTTCCGAGTCTCGCGTGAGTCAGATGCACACCTCGATCGTCAATCGGCTGCAGCAGCAGTTGGGTTATCGACGAGTCGAGTTTGGTTCCTGATCAATCTTATCATTGCTGAATTTGGTATTTTTGGCGTTCTGTCCCATTGGCAGAACGCTTTTTTTTTGCCGTTGGTTTCAATTCAATGCTTTCACATTGCTATGCATGTTTTAAGCAACCATGCTGTGCTGTCTCGCGTTGAGTCATGTCGCATGTTGAATATCAGTCAAGTGATGCCGTGCAATGTTGGCTGTTGTGAACCATTTTTTGTCATAGGGAGCATGAAGTGAGGATCGCGCACATTATCACCCGAATGATCATTGGTGGCGCACAGGAAAATACGCTTCTCAATTGCCTTGATTTGATTCGGGATTATGACGATGACGTTCTGTTGCTTACTGGACCAGCTTTGGGTCCTGAGGGTGATCTTCTAAGTCAGGGGAGGGCAGGGGAGTTGCCAGTGAAGGTGCTACCCAGCTTGCGCCGTGATATTCATCCCAAGTGGGATTGGTTGGCGAACCGTGAAATTTGCAACGCGTTGAAGGATTTTAATCCTGACGTTGTGCATACTCACAGTGCTAAGGCTGGGCTGCTGGGACGCCGAGCNGCTTGGAAACTGAATGTGCCAGCAGTGATTCATACGATTCATGGTGCACCGTTTCACCCTTACCAATCATCCCTAGCCAGAGAGTTTTTTCGNAGATGTGAGCGATGGGCNTCTNNCCGGTGCCACCACCTGATTTCAGTTGCCGATGCGATGACGGACTTGATGGTCGANGCGGGNGTTGCGCCTCGCGAAAAATTNACAACGATCTACAGCGGAATGAATGTTGAGCCNTTCACTCGGGCTAAAGAGCATCGTGCNGCAGTACGCANNAAGTTNGGATTCGAGGACGAANATGTGGTGATTGGTAAAATNGCCCGNTTGTTTCATCTCAANGGGCANCAGGATCTGATCAAGGCTGCTGTNCCGGTNGTNAAGCGTCAGCCCAANGTTCGGTTTCTGCTCGTTGGGGATGGNATACTCAGNGAGTCACTAACGCAGGAACTTGAGGAACTCGGCCTGTCAAAGCATTTTGTCTTTGCGGGCCTCGTGCCACCAAGTGAAGTACCAACGTTGCTTGGTGGGATGGATGCANTGGTTCATGCATCTTATCGGGAGGGGTTGGCAAGAGCGTTACCGCAGGCGTTGATTGCTGGTTTGCCAGTCATNAGCTACGACGTNGATGGGGCGCGAGAAGTGACGATCACCGGAGAGACGGGGATTCTTGTGCCAGCTCAGGATGTTCAGGCACTCTCGCAAGCTCTTGGGAAATTGGCTTCCGACAGTGCGCTACGCCAAGAATTGGGGGTTGAGGGACAGCGGAGATTCACTGATCAATTCGATCATCGAACGATGACCGCCAGAGTTCGACAGGTGTATTTGGAGCAGATTGCGAGGAATTGAAACGGTTCGAATGCAGCGGATTCCTTCAATTTCCAGTGTTTCAGCTCTTTGTTACGTTGATTTGACGTCATGTTCGTCGATCAGAGCAAGGAGTGCAGGGCAGGGGGCGTCAAAATCTGACTNGCGATTCGGGATTGTTGGATTGGGGTGGCCTTTCGGGTTTCCGATTTTCTCAANTATCATAGAGTCACGCGGGGCAGANTCGGNCAGTCTGTGTTNTCAGGCCTNANTTTCCCCGTTCCGATCCCCGGCATCCGAAAGACAACATGACCAAGAGTCGCGATTTTATTGGCCCNTATCGACTTGCTCGTTTGATTCGAGTAGGAAGCACGGCCGAGGTTTGGGAGGCGATCGAAGAGCATGAACAGGGACGTGTTGCCCTGAAAATGCTCAAGCAGTCGCTGGCGACAAACAAAGGTGAGGTTACGCTGCTCAAGCACGAGTACAACGTAGCCAAGGATCTCAAGAGTCCTCGCGTGATNAATGTGATGGAATATCGCGAGGATGGAGGACGTCCCTGTCTGGTGATGGAATTGTTCAGTGAAATGAACATGAAGCAGGCACTACGTCGTGGTCCTGAATCACTAGCCTTCATGCTTGACAAAATTATCGAGCAGTCTGCTGAAGGTTTGTACTACATGCACACGAAGAATTGGATTCACCTCGATGTGAAGCCAGACAATTTCCTCGTTGGTCGCGATGGCACAGTCAAGTTGATTGACTTCACGATTGCTGAAAAGAAAAAAAGCGGCTTTGGGCAACTATTCAAAAGTAAAGTGGCNAANGGAACTCGTAGCTACATGGCGCCCGAGCAGATCCGAAAGAAAAAGTGCGATGAACGCACTGATGTGTATGCCTTTGGGTGCGTTTTGTACGAGCTTTGTACAGGTAAGCCGCCGTATACAGGTGATACTCCGAATGACTTGCTGGTGAAGCATCTCAATGCTTCGATTCCAAGTCCGATTGTTCACAATGATAACGTAACTCGTGAGTTCGCTGATTTGGTCAAAAGTATGATGGCGAAGAANCCGGATGGAAGACCAGCGTCGATGTGGGAGTTCCTGAAGGTTTTCAGGGGTACGCAGGTTTTCAGGAAACGCCCAAGAAAACCGGAAGTCAGCGTATTCGATTCGATGCCAGGTATCAAAGGTACTGACGATATGCTTCGGAAAGGTAAACCAGATCCGGGGCTCGACGTAGAGTGATCGCNAGTGAATTCACCGTGCGGCACTGATGTGCGGNATTGATGCGAGACACTGATGATNNGATTTCTGAAAGTAGACAATAGCNTGAAAGTGATGAGTTGATATGAGTGCCGGTCCAGGATTGGAATTTGAAAACGACATTGCAGATCTCGAGAATCGGATTGCTTTGCTCGAACGGGAAACCGATCGCAGTNGAGATATCGAAAATGAAATTCGGACTCTCAGGTTGGAATTGGTCAAGCAGTTGCGAGAAACATATAGCTCGCTTGATGCTTGGCAGACCGTGCAGGTCGCACGGCACAAGAATCGGCCGTACACCAGAGACTACCTGAATCTCGCCTTTGATGATTTTGTTGAACTGCACGGCGATAAACACTTTGGCGATGATCGTGCGATGTTGGCTGGATTTGCCAAGCTGGATCGTTTTAAAGTCCTGGTGTTGGGCCATCAGAAAGGCCGGACCTACAAGGAGCGGGCAGCCTGCCATTTTGGTTGTGCACATCCTGAAGGTTACCGAAAGGCAATGAGTAAGATGCGTCTTGCNGAAAAGTATCAGTTGCCTCTCATCTGCTTTATCGANACGCCCGGGGCTTACCCAGGCATCGGGGCCGAGGAACGAGGACAAGCCCAAGTGATTGCCGAAAGCATGTTCAAGATGAGCCGTTTGAAAACTCCGGTGATCTGCATCGTGATCGGCGAAGGTGGATCGGGAGGTGCCTTGGGAATTGGTGTCGGTGATCGCGTCGCCGTGCTGCAGCATGCGTACTACAGTGTGATCAGTCCGGAGGGATGTGCTGGTATTCTCTGGAAAAGCCATGAACACGCGCCTAAGGCTGCTGCCGCTTTGCGATTTACCAGNGATGATCTGTCGCGACTCGGAGTGGTNGATGATGTNCTTCAAGANCCTTTGGGTGGTGCNCATCGTGACCACCATCAAATGGCCTCACGCCTGAAGTCGTATCTTTCACGAACGCTNGGNGAATTGGANACCAAAACTGCCGATGAGTTGGTCGATGAGCGTTATGAGAAGTTTCGACGCATTGGNGTGTTTCTCGAAGAAACACAAGCCGGTGCCTGAATTGGCTGCTAAACGTCGGTATTCAGGGAATCACGTTTTCCAACATCGCAAATCAGTTCATTCAGCTGAATTGCCAATATTGCTGCCCAAGTAGATTTTGGGTTTCGGATTTCGGATTTTGCGATACCGCTTCGCATNNGCGTCTGTNGCTNAGNTGCGATCANCTTTCCCGNNTCGCNGGGTNGCTGTGNGATCTTTAANAATCTGAGGCGATGCNGATTNCTGCCGTGTCGNCTGGCNGTGCTAATCGTGTGACTCANTATCGNNTGNGTNGTGCCACTGCCAGANTCAGNGAGCTTGTCTGTTGCTTNAGCTTTGGATGCTGCCANCAATGCCACATNTTCNGAAAGCGGTGCAATGATCGAANGCNGTTATACAGNGNGTTTTNANCGTANATGCAACGTCCGATAATGACCCTTATGTTGTATTCGGGGCATCAGAAACCCCGTGCTGCAGCTGCTTTGGCTGCTTAGGGCTCGTTCGTTCCCCCGACGCTAATTGGTGCATGGGTTCAGGGGAAGCCGTGTTGCCTTTGGGGCATGCCGATTGCGAACTTGCTTCTTTGGATCGCGTGTTCGGCATTGCGGTGAGCGGGTTGGAAAGATCGGCGGTCGAGTTGTGTTTGGCGTTGTGTGGATGCTTAGCGTTGGAGGGCATTTCCACCAGATTGCATTGCTTGCTGGGGAGGCCAAGGCGTGGCACCGGAAGCTGGCTGGGACGGCGTGCCAGCGGGTTGGAATGAGCTTCCAAAGGAAGCTTCGTTCGTGAATTTCAATTTTAGATCCTGGGCACCTTCTGCCATCCATTCTTTGGCTCTTGTGGACTCACCTTCGGTTTCGTCGAATTTCTTGTTGAACCGATCAAGATAGGGTTGGACCACTTCGTGTAGTTCTTCGGGTATTACCGAATCGCTGCGATCGAGTAGGTTCGCGATATAGTTTCCGCTCTTGCTTTGGACGACAGCCTCGCGGACTCGTTCACCCGATAAAGTCACGGCGAACAAGGTAATTAAAGTGCAGTACAAAGCACCCTTGGCAAGACCGAATAAAGCACCGATCTGCCGGTCGAATTCTTTTAATTTCATGCGGTCGATACTGCCGCGAACCATCCGGAAAGCTACCCAGATCAGCAAGGAAGTGCCGATGTACAAGATCAACATTGCAAGGAAGCGATCCCATGGTGGCTCCGCTTGAATGGACTCGCTGATGGGTTCACGGTATTTGTAGGCAACGATGTAGCTAATCACGATTGAAGCGATNGATGCTAGTTGCCACGCAAAACCCTTGATTGCACCAAATAAGGTCGCGCCGACGATGACGACGAGCATGATGATGTCATAGGTCTCCATTAATCGCGTCCGTGCAAGAAAGGAGCAGGAATTGAGGGAAGGGCGTNTTTAATGCAAGCAATAGCGTCATGCCCNGCGACNTTCGGACTATAGCGATAGTGGGGCATCNGTCGTAGGTCAATCGCGAGACTTTGGTGCCAATTCGGCTTGGCGTGAAGCGATCACTTTTTATATGACTCCACAGAGTTGTTCTGCATTCGCTACTCAGCTTGTGTTTTGACTTTCATTGGTNCCGCTCCTCTCGTATCGAATTTTCCTTGGCTGATTTCAAGTCGCATATTACCGGAAGCACCCTAGTCGGCATCGGTTACGGCTATTGGGGNATTGCTACACAGTCGATGTCCATTGAAAACGGCATGCTCGCAGGTGGTTTGTGTGCGGTCAGTGGGATGCTACCCGATTTGGATAGTGATTCTGGTGTTCCGCTACGGGAGACAAGTATGTTTGTCGCGGCGATTGTTCCCATCTTGATGATCGAGCGTTTCAAGGACCTCGGTTTTTCGCATGAGGGAATGGCATTGGCAGCTATGTTGCTGTACCTGGGGATCAGGTTCGTAGCCATCGAGTTCTTCAAGCGTTATACGGTACACCGCGGAATGTGGCACAGCATTCCTGCGGCGGCATCAGCTGGTTTGTTGGCGTATTTNCTGATGCCATGTCANAGTGAANCTGTTCGCATTTACAAGAGTCTTGCNGTCGTGCTTGGCTTTACTGTGCATTTGAGTATGGATGAGATCTGGAGCATAGACATGAGTCACGGCTTTCGATTGAAGAAGTCCTTTGGCACGGCANTAAAGTTTTTCAGTAAGAGTAAGCTTGGCAATGTCTCAGTCTACGGCAAGCTATTTATCTTGCTGTGGCTTGCTTGGGGTGATCGTGGAGTCGTTGATCGCATCCGGCATCGCACGCGTCAGGAGCAGACTTANATTGCNCAACCAAGACAAGGGATTGATTTTGAGAAGTGGATGCCTTGGCGTTAAGTTCTTTGCAGTGTTGGCTGGTAATAGTTTGTGCGGGTTGCTTTTCTGTTTAGGGTTCTCGATCAATGACGATGGTCACGGGGCCATCGTTGGTTAGAACAACCTTCATGTCTGCACCAAAACTGCCCTGCTCTACCCTGATCCCTTTTGATCGTAGCGCATCGGCATAGTACTCATAAAGTTGTTCCGCTTGTTCTGGCGATGCCGCGTCAGTAAATGCCGGGCGACGCCCTTTCTGGCAGTTGGCCAATAATGTGAATTGGCTGACGACGAGTGCTGATCCACCCGTCTCAAGCAGAGAGTGGTTCATTTTTCCNCTGGTGTCTTCAAAGATCCTTAGCTCAGCTGTCTTGTTTGCCAGCCAATCAGCCTCAGCGGTGGTATCTCCCTGCGCGATTCCTACGAGGATCAGTAGTCCATGCCTGATTTGACCGACAGTGTGTTGATCGACAGTGACACTTGCGGACGTGACTCGTTGTAAAACAACTCGCATTTTATGACTCGGCGTGTGGAAAGACGGGAGAAATGAGCGGTGGACCTGCCTTGATGAGTTTTGGCAAGCTCAGTTTCACTTGTTAAACTCTAGCTGGCGAGGTGTCTTGCTGTGTGGGTATTCAGCGTCACGTTGGGGAATCTGCCAGCAATCCCTGTCAATTTNAATTGCCTCTGCTTCGGTTCTGATCATGCCCTTTCTNTTTACCTGTCCACATTGCCATACCTCGACGCAGGTTGATGATTGTTACAGCGGTCACGACGGTACATGTGTGACATGTGGNAAGTCGATTCAGATACCAGATTTTGAATCTTTGGGGGAAGAGAGTGCAGAGCGGAGTCGAAAGTACTCTTTGCCGATGTTTCTTAGTATCGGATTTTTCGTAGTGATTCTGATTTGTCTCGGTTTCCTAGTGATTCGAACTGGTGGCGACACGATGCAGCGTATGGCAACAAATCGTACTCGCTCCGAGTCAGTGTCGAACCTTCGAAAAATTGCGGCGGCTCTTAATGCTTACGCGCGTGATCATGGGACGTATCCGCCGCCGGTAGTGACAGCGGGAACAAATACTCATTCGTGGCGAGTTTTGATTTTGCCCTATCTGAACGAGAATACTTTGTATGACCAATATGACTTCGATAAGCCTTGGGATTCAGAATCGAACATGAGGTTCGCTTACAGGGTTCCAGCGGTATTCCAGAATCAGAAGCAGAGCCGGGGAAATTGGGGAATTTTGGGCTCTCAGTCAGACTATTTTTTAATCACGGGGTCGGGCACATTGTTTCCGAGTACAGGACCATTGTCTCCTGATCAGATACGTGATGCTCCTGGGCAGACATTGCTGTTGGTAGAGGCTCGTCTCATGGGTAAAGAAGGGGTTTCTTGGCTAGAGCCAGTCGATATCAAGGTCAACAGTCTGCGGACAAGCGGCTACGGTGAACTTGGTGGTGTCCTTGAAGACGGATTCGCCTTTGCAACCGTCGATGAGAAGACCCGGTTCTTGTCAGATTCTGCTGATCCGATTGCGATCAGGGCGGTGATCACTGCAAACGGTGGAGAGCGTTTGCCCAGTGACGTTTTTGACTGAGCCTCGGCNGGCACNCCCTNAAGGATGCGGNATCGGNAAACTNACCAACCTGTGATGCNTGTTGNAGCACCGTCTTGTNGATCACCTTTACGCCAGTCGTAAAGGTGATGTGGTAAAAGTGATACTACTGACCAGCTGCTAGTACTGGCGTGGTCGAACACTGCCTTGCACTCGACTGGGCAGTCCTTGGATCCGTAANAATCCNTCGGCATCATCTTGATTGTAAGAGCCACCACCTTCCATGGTGGCAATTTCTGCATCGTACAGGCTGTTAGGGCTGCTTCTGGAGTCAACGCTGATATTGCCTTTGTAAAGCTTCAGGGTGACTTCACCGCTGGTAGGTTTTTGGGCCTCATNNATGAACGAGAGCAACGCATCCATTTTNGGGGTGTACCAAAAGCCGTAGTAAACCATTTCGGCNACTTCAGGAGCGAGTCTATCCCTCAAGTGCATGAGGTCACGATCCATCGTGAGTTGTTCGACATACATCAGTGCGTCGTAAAGCACGGTCATTCCCGGGGATTCATAAACACCGCGGCTCTTCATGCCTACAAAGCGATTCTCAACCATGTCAATTCGTCCAATACCATTGCGACCAGCGATCTGGTTCAGTTGCTCGACCATTTCGAGGGCTGAAACCTGCTGGCCATTCAACGCAACGGGAATTCCTGAGTCGAATCGGATTGTCACCTTTTCCGCCGCATCGGGTGCTTCCTGCGGACTAACCCCCATACCGAAGTCGACCATTTCCACGCCGTTGACGTCCAATTCTTCGAGTTGTCCAGCTTCGTAACTGATGTGCAGCACGTTCTCATCGCTGCTGTAGGGTTTCGCAGTCGAAGCTTTGACGGGGATGTTTTTGCTCTCGCAATAGGCAATTAATTCGGTGCGACCAGGAAAGGCGTCGCGGAATTCCTTGATTCGCCATGGAGCAATCATCTGGACATTGGGGTCCAATGCNTCCGCCGCCAGTTGGAACCGGCATTGGTCNTTCCCTTTGCCGGTTGCNCCGTGAGCGTAGGCAGTGGCACCNACTTCTCGGGCGACTTGAAGGCAGATTTTGCTGATCAGCGGCCGGGCGATCGATGTGCCGAGGAGGTAGATTTGTTCATACTTTGCTTGCCACGCGAGCACGGGAAAGGCGAAATCCCGGCACATTTCCTCACGGGCGTCGATTAAACGCGAGGAAACTGCTCCGCCATTGCGAGCCTTTTGCATGATTTCTTCACGATCTTCGCACGGCTGTCCCAGATCCACGTAAACTGCATGGACTTCATAGCCCTGATCTTGGAGCCAACCGAGAATTACCGAAGTATCAAGGCCACCGGAGTAAGCAAGTACACAACTTTTCATTACGATATCATCCGCGATTTAATGATGGACTACCCTAGTCTGCANCGCTAATTTGAAATCTGATTCCTCTTTACTGCAACCCGCCCAATGAATCAGCTCTCCCCTGCCCTGCTGGAACTCATCGCAAGAGCCATGAATGATGATGAATCCCGCCAAGAATTGATAAAACACGTCGAAACATTGAAAAACTCAGATTCTGAACCTGGTGATGACCAAACCCATCAGATCGATGGGGCCACCGTTGATCTTGGACGAGCAGCCCGATGTGGATTCGGGGAGGTGATTTTTGGTGAAGGAAAATCTGCTGAACTGGTCACTCGGATCATCCAGACGCAGTTGGACCGAGGGCAGTCGGCATTTATCACCAGAATCGACAGCGGAGTTGCTTTTCAGGTCCGCCAATCATTCACACATACGCAACATAATCCTGTTGCCCGCACCCTAAGGGTCTCGAACACAGAACTCGGAGCTGCACAGCCCTTGGCATCGGACAGGTTAGACCAGACATTTCATGCCGCTGTCATTACAGCTGGTAGTACGGATCTTGCTGTCGCNGAGGAAGCAATTGAAACCTTNGCTTGGATGGGAATCGATTTTCNGCGATTNGACGATATCGGTGTGGCGGGGCCACAGCGNCTTGCCGCTGCTATTCCGGACCTGAAATCGGCCTCTGCGGTCGTCGTTGTGGCTGGTATGGAAGGGGCACTGCCTGCAGTCGTGGCAGGACATTTGGCCGTTCCTGTTTTCGCAGTACCNACCAGCGTTGGATACGGTGCNAGCCTTGGTGGACTGACACCNTTGATGGGGATGTTGAGCACGTGNACCGCAAATGTGGCCGCGGTCAACATTGATGCTGGTTTCAAAGGTGGGTACATGGCTGGGATCGTCGTCCATCAGCTTGTGAAGAATTTGCAACAGGCTGCAACCTGAGACTCGGCCTTGGAGGAATCGAAATGACGAGTGAGCCTCCGGTGCGTTTGCCAACGCGAAAAGCTACTGCCCATAAAGGCAATTTTGGGCGCGCCTTGCTTGTGGGAGGGTCACGTGGAATGAGTGGATCGATTGCCCTCTCTGCGATTGCGTCGTTGCGGGTTGGGGCGGGACTTGTGACCGCTGTGATTCCCGATCGCTGCCTTGAGACCGTCGCGTCATTTCACCCCTGCATCATGACCAGTCCATTGGCAGATGATCTGCAGGGGCGTTTTGCCTTAGAAGCATCAGTAGCTTTGAATTCGATTCTGCCAACTGCTTCCGCGATTGGCTGTGGACCTGGCATGACGACGT
>PAUV01000019.1 GCA_002712845.1 Rhodopirellula sp.
AAGCTTTCTGTTCAGAAAAACCTGCCACTTCTGACTCGAGAAAGTAACCAACTCCGGACTGACGAAGACAATCAATGTGTGTTTCAGACGTTGACGTCGGAACTGATGTCTGACAATCGTGATGGGCGTGATCTACTACTCTATCACCAGAGCCTGCACCGTGACTTTGATCATTCCTGGCTTGTATGAAGTCAGAAATAGACCGAGGTGTTGAACGCGTTGCGGAAGAAACTTTAAGCATCTTCCGTAACCCATTCAAACGCTCTAATGAAACCAAGGCGGTTTGCCTCGCCAAATCGCGATCCTTTGAAGTGACTAACTCAGCGAGTGTCATCACCTCAACTTCCAACTTTGCCAACTCATCGAACAAACGTTGCTCGGACTCATTCGGGTTCGTTTGCACCCTATTCTGATCGAATTTCCGACGCAACTGCTGCAGATTCTGCTGGCTGCCGGAATGTTCATTTTCACCATAACGAGCAAGCGTCTCTGTTCGGTCCACTTGAATAGTACGTGGTGCCTCAATCCCAAGCTGCACCTTTGACTTCTTCAGTTGGATGACCCGAACACAGACATTCAGATCGCGGAATTCAATCGACTCGCCCTCTTTCCTTGACAACACCAACATTTGCACGCCTCCCTATTCACAGACCTAACCAACGCGAGACAACCTAACGCCGCCAGGTACTAAACACAAGTTCAGTATTTGCGTTTTTTTTGAAGTCAATTGCAAGCAAATACGCTCATGCCATTCACCTGAGGTTGATCGCGATTCGCACAACGAGCAACAACGAACAGGAACCACCTACAGTCTTTCGTCGCAAGTCACGCTGCGGTGAACATCGACCAGCCTCAGTGGTCGTGATACCTGCACAAGCAATCAACTTCATTCAGGGATGCTTCTCGAACCAGGCGATGGTTGCGGAAGCGATGCCCTCATGTCCGCCGTCAAAAATAGTCAGGCGAGCTTTTCCACTGTGACGTCGCAAAAAATACTTTCGATTGAAAGTTGGATCAAAGCCTTCATCACCTGCCCTCGCTGGTTCCAACTTTCCAGGCCGTGACAATTGCGATATTTCGATCTCAGTCACTGGCTGGTCACCCCTGGCTTCCGCGATTCGATTAAAGACTTTGATGGAATGGCTGATAGGCACACTTCCTTCATGCCCATCTTTGAGCCCAGCGCTGATGTCGATCGCGACGTCACGTGCATCTGCCGCATAAGTGATGGGACTGCGATTTTGATACTGCGCATCGACCTGCAACGAGTCACCGGGAGCCCCACCACAACACTGTTCGATCATTTTACCGTAGCGCGTATCACGGTGCCGCGCATGCCATTTCGCAAGATCACTAATCCCCACCCATGCGCTAGCAGCTCGCCACAACTTGGGATGTCTTGCAGCCATGAGCATTGTCATATGACCGCCACCCGATGTCCCTGTCAAATAGATCCTGCCTGCGTCGACTTGGTAGTGCTCAGCAACCCACGAAAGCGCATCAAGAATATCCTGCTGGGCCAACCTTGATCCACATGCTTGCGGGCTACGATTGGCACCGCGAAAATTAGGAAACAGATAAATCCAACCCCTGCCATGCACGAGTTTCTCGAGTTCATTACGCTGCGATAAATCCGCGCTCCAAGAATGAAGGCTGACCACCAAAGGAACAGGCTTGTGCAACTGTTTGCCGGAGGAGGGAGCAATCAGAATCGCTTCCTGAATACTATCGTCCATTGAGCTTTTGAATTGAATTCGCTCGCGTTGCATCACCACCCGTGACTCCTCCGCGCACACTTCAGTCCTGATTGAGACTGCAGATATTAAAATCGCCAATAAAAAGCCGAAGCCCAAAATACGGATCATAGAATTGGCCCATTCAAATAAGAATATTTTCGTTGCAACGACAGCAAATCGAACACCACCTCGCAGCCTCGACCAAGCCATGCGTCACGGCCGAGCATGGAGTCAACTCCAGAGACTTTGTGTAGCTCTGAGTTTATACCAAGACAAGGAAGCCGAGAGCATCAAAAGCATTGACAGAAGCTTTCAAGCCAGCCTCAACACTTCATCATGTTCCCCGTGAGCACATCACCCTTCGTCAAACCGGTTTCAAAAATGACGTGTTTTTGAATTCTGCCCCTCTCATTTTCGGATTTTTAACGGACGGAAACGCTATTTGCATTTATCACCACGTGATTATGGGTAACTACTACAATGCTCTCAAACACTCTCTTTCGTAAGCCAGACTCGGCAGTCATACTCTTTGAACGGAATCAAGTTGGGAAAGTTTAGGAGCGGTTAATGTGCGGAATAACGGGAGCAGTCTGGAGCGACCAGAGACAATCCATCGCTCCCGAAGTGCTGACCAGAATGACCAATGCCATCTCGCATCGTGGTCCTGACGATTCCCAGACCTGGATCGACACATCCCAACGGGACGCTTATGGAAATCACATTGGTGTCGCCCTTGGTTTTCGCCGCCTCAGCATCATCGATCTTGAGGGTGCTCGGCAACCGATGTCCAACGAAGATGACACCATTCAAATGGTCTTCAATGGTGAGATCTATAATTACCAGACACTGCGCAGAAGACTTGAGGGTCGTGGGCATCAGTTCGCAACAGAGGGGGATGGTGAATCGATTCTGCACCTATATGAGGACTATGGTGCAGACTGCTTTAACCATCTCAATGGCATGTTTGCAATTGGCATCTGGGATGCGAAGCGAACGCGATTTGTGCTGGCACGCGATCGCATTGGACAAAAACCTCTCTATTACTCGGTCAAAAACAATCGGCTTGTTTTCGGCAGCGAATTGAAATCGCTGGCGGCTGTTGAAGGAATCTGCGAGGAAATAGACCCCGCGGCGATTGATGAATTCTTGACTTATCAATACGTCCCTCACCCAGGAACGATCTGGAAAGGTGTTCGAAAATTAGCGCCGGGGCATATGGCCATTTATGAAAATGGTCAATTAACTGTCCATCGATACTGGGATTTTGATCCGTCCGTAGAAAAACCTATTGATGGTGAAACTGCCTGCGAACACCTCCGTGAACTGCTGACCGATTCTGTAAAAATACGAATGCAAAGTGATGTGCCACTGGGTGCATTCCTGTCGGGGGGCATTGATTCATCACTGATTACTGCAATTGCTAACGAGCAAAGTGATTCATCGATCCGCACATTCAGCATTGGCTTTCCTGTTGCAGATTTTGACGAGACTGCATACGCGGCCGAAGTTGCCAAGCACCTTGGAACTCAACACCAAAGATTTGAGGTGATGCCTAGTGGTGTGGATGTAATCGACAAATTGGTTTGGCATTACGACGAACCATTTGGTGATTCATCAGCTGTTCCAACGTGGTACCTCTCGGAACTCACAAAATCTGAAGTCACTGTGGCTCTCTCCGGTGACGGTGGAGATGAATTATTTGCTGGATACGAGCGTTACCGTGCCTTATGGCTGAGCAATAAACTACGAAGCCTGTTTCCGGTTCACAAAATCCCGGGACTGCAACTGATTCAAAGGCTCCCTGACTCAAACCGCAGGAAATCGTTAGTGCGGCGTGGCAAGCGTTTTCTGGAAGCGCTGGACCAACCACCATCAAGACGATATTTAAACTGGCTACAGATTTTCCCAGAATCGTTAAGAGCTTCGATCTACACCGACAGTTTCTTGGAATCATTGCCTGGTGATGATCCCTTTGATTTTCTGGACTCAGCATGGTCACGAAGTGCCGGCCGAGATTTGGTCACGCGTGCCTCCACCGCAGACATTCTTTCCTACTTGCCGTGTGACCTTTGCACGAAAGTCGATATTGCATCAATGGCTCACGGCTTGGAAGTGCGACAACCCCTGCTCGACCACCGCATTGTCGAGTTCGCAGCCTCACTGCCAGTGGATCTGAAATTTCGTGGCAAGAGAGGCAAGCTGATCCTGCAGGACACATTCGGATCAATGATTCCCAAATCCATTTTCACTCGAAAGAAAATGGGTTTTGGGATACCGATTGCCAACTGGTTTCGAGATGAACTCAAGCCCATGGTGCATGACACCCTACTGGCACAAGACGCAAGGATCAGCCCCTATTTCCGACAGGAATCCATTGCCGAACTCGTCCGGGCCCATGAGACCAACGAGCAAAATCATGGATACAGGTTGTGGAACCTTCTGATTCTTGAGAAGTGGCTCCGCGAGTGGACCTAGATCAGACCACTGATGAGACTGTTTGTCAGGCAGATTCGGAAGCTAAACGCAACTTTCGTTCGCGTCCACGAATCGCAATACCGAACATGGTGGAACTGGTCACTAACGCTAGGAAACCACCAACCGTCACGACCCCCAGCACTGCCATTCGCTGCGTGACTTCGGTGTTCTTCCAGGCTTCCAACATCGAATCGCGTTCTGATTCAGTAATCTGAATTTCCACAGCATCCTCATACTGTGTCGTTCCTCCAACCATCACCTCACCAGAATATCGTCGCTGCGTAAGCTCCTCATCGAATCGTTTGTCACTGACCTGATAAAAGCGAGCACTCCCAAATGTCCCCACGACGTTGTCGATGAACGTTGACAAAGCTGCACTTCGCATCAGTTTCAATTCTTGCACACTCTCATCTCGCGTTTCGCACGGCCCTGACACCACCACAAACGTTGCCACGTTGTCTCGTTCTTGCACCGGATTGCTAATCCACTCTGGACGGCTCTCTGGGTAAACAACATGGTCAAGCGGTGGCACAGACAACTCTTTCGGATCCTGATCGACCTCCGCTAGCTGATCATTCACACTTTGATCACTAGCCTTGGCTGCCTTCTCATCTGCCACTGACATTCCAGACATGCACCCAAGCAGAACAACTGCTGCCAACACCAATCGTCTTTTAAGATGATACTCATACATTGCTGGTTCCTCCTACCGTGACGCCGACAATGTTTCCCTCTGCGGGCTGATTTTGAGGGCTGCCATGTTGGATCGCTTTACGATTAACCCACGGTGCTGAAAGTTGAACAGTGATTGCGATTCCTCCCGCTGCCATGATCCCGATCGCTCCCGGGATCGGAATGAATTGATGCACTGCCCAACCGACAAAGACAGCGACCGCCACTGACCATAGACTGAGGCGTTTTCGACGCAAAGGATCAACGGGCTTCCACCAACGCAACACTGCAAACAGCAAGGCAAAATGCGTCACAAATGCTGATACAGTTGGGTTTCCTTCTGGATAAAGACTTGGTGAAAGGCTGGTTGAATCCAAATCCCTGACCAACGCTCCGTCCAGCGGGATCATCAAAAACTCACCCGTTACAAAAGCAAGATAACCGATCGCGGCTCCCACACCAGCCAAGGCCAGTCGACGGGCCAGTGGCTCGCCGTCATCACACTCCCACAATTTCCCCAAACTCAAAATATTAAAGGCAGCACCTAGCACAATGATCGCCAGCCATACGTAGGTCGCGATTGATTGAGCGGGCACGGGTTCGTTGTAAAATCGAATTGCTCCTGCCGCCCCTGCCAGGCCGATGGCTGAAAGCGTTGCAGCAATCCANGAAGTGTTCAACTCAGCNAGTCGGTTCAATCGCGGCTTGGCACGNAGCTCATTGCGTACNCCNCTGGCCCAAGCGACAGGTGAAANGACTCTACGTTGCGGAGCGTATTGAACNGCCAGGCGTTGNGCCTCTGCGTATTTTGGTTGCCGCTTCGATTGCNCGACCATCTTCCAGATCACGTAATACGGGACATAACCACACGCGATCAAAGTCAACAACGGCACCAACCAGCCGACATTCACAAAGAACAGGATACCAACGACCAACCCGAGGGCAGTCTTTTCATATGGCCCAGCTAAGTAACCATTGCCAGTGAAACAGCGAGTAAAATCGTGCCAACTTCTCTGCACAGCTCTCGCAACCGGCTCATCAAATAGAGCATCCTGATCCTTCTGTTGCCCAGCTTTTGGCGTGTTCCCTACATCAACGGAAGAGGCAACCAAAATCGCGTCAATCGGCTCTGATTCTAGTAAAGCAGCACCCAAGACTGAATGACCATTCGTCGTCTCAGAACCTTGCTGCTCCCAAGATGCACTTCCATTATTTTTAAGTGAAGCCAGCATTTCTGGCACAGATGAAAATCGTTTGCTCGGATCTTTTTCCAAGCATCGTGCAATCGTTGAACGGTAAGGATCTGCGATACCGCTCAGATCCGCTGTTGCCGTCAAATGCTTGACAATGATCTCGTGACAACTCTCGCCATCAAACGGAACTCGACCAGTCAACAATTCAAAAAGCAGAACCCCCAGGGCATAAATATCAATTTCGCGGCCGTACTGGCCCCTGCCAATTTCCGGTGCCATGTAATGAAAGGTCCCGACACTCTCTGTGTGACCACCACGATGNGAGGTAGAGATGAACTTNCTGAGACCGTAATCGCCAACTTTAACCTGACCCAAGTCATCAAAGATATTGCCAGGTTTAAGATCCCGGTGCACGAGGCCTGCGCAATGTAAATGGTGAACCCCGGCCCCAATCCCTTGTATCCAGCGGTTGGCCTCTGGTANCGACANCCCCTCCGGAGACTCATCAAGAATTTGCCGTAANTTGAGCCCCGCTACGTACTCCATGACGACCCATGACTCATCTTTTGAGTCACGACAAATGTCGAACAAGGCAACAAGATTGGNATGCTTCAAATTCAAACATTGCGAAACACCACGNAGTTCGATTTCNAGGTTGCGTTGAATTCGCTTCAGCGCAACCTCCTTGCCAGCATCACTAAGAGCAAAGTAAACCTCTCCAAAGCCACCCATGCCTACTCCACGACGAATCGTGTAAGGCGGCAAAGGTGTCGATCCGGGAGAATACGTAAATGTCATCGATCGAGTCGTTGAATCACTAGCCTGTGTTTCCCCTAGCCAAACTTCATCCTGACTTGGGCGGTGAGAGGAATCAGCGTCACTCATACCAACACTTCCATCACCAAAATCGGAAGCCANTTCAAACCCATCATGGNCGAAATCCATCTCAACGTGCGAACTNTGGTCGACCACCTGATTTGCCGATGAGGGCGAAGNTTTGGGACGCTCCTTCAGTTTAGCCAGTANTGTATTCATTAATNGAGGTTTCCGAGGAGATTGATCCAGAGTGTTGTTCTCTGGGACGTCGTTTCCCACGCTATTCAAGGCAATAGCCGAATCCGGCATGGGCGCGGAACTTTCACCCAACTTNGGCAGTTTTGCTGCATTTGGTTGTTTTGGGGCGTTCTTCATGCCAACTCCAACGTCATCGCGAGTGATTGAAGCACGACTCTGGCCCCCGCCTCGAGCCGCTGAAAATCACCCAAAAGACCAGCCTTGGCATACCACTGGTTGTCTTTCAATTGCAGGATGGCCCGATCAGTGGCATCACGACACCTCAGATGACAATCGGAACTTGGCCCCACAAGAATCGTCTCACGCACCAACACCACACCGTCCACGTGTTGATCAAAACGATGAGGACCATTCAAAGAAAGAACAGCAGTATCTGAAAGTTGACTAGGTTTTCCCAATGTCATCAAAGCAGATCCCTCGACCGGAACCTGAGCACCATCCGTCAGCAGAATCTTTTGAGCTGTTGGACTCTGTCCCTGCCAAAAATAATCAGCCCCTCGTCGGGAGATTTGGCCAGCCATACGAGGCCAGTCAGCCTGAACACAGATGTCTGCATTGCTAACACGACTCAATCCCCCAACACTCCATTGCACTCCCGTCACCAGCAAATAGCCACCACAACCATCGATCCACAATCTCCAGCGTGATACTGGAGATTGATGGGTTTTCGATTTGGGTTTGGTTACCGACACGGATCAGCCTGCTGTGTCAGGAAGGAAAATGAGTAAAGAAGAGTGCAACAAACTCACATCAGTCGATTTGAATAGCAACAAAAGATTCAGATTGCTTGTCTTGCGATCCCTCGAAATACGAAGAAATCTCGCTAAGCAGATTCTCATCGTTCGGCTCATCGAGGTCAATTTCACTGAAGTACTCAGCGTCGATGCTCATTGTCTCCTCCTCAACATCAATCCTGGTCGCAATCTCGTCTAATAGGTCACGAGTGCGAGCCAATTGACTGTCATCCAAATTGAGTTGGCTGCTTGTTTGTGCAACACGCAAAGCTCCAACACGGGCCTGCAGATTCTCAACCTCTACTTCCAACTGACTCTTTGCACCGAGCATGGCTTCCATTCGCTCCTGAGCAGCATGCAACGAAGCTTCACGAGCCGATAACATTTGCCCCAGCTTCTCTGCGGTTGCCCGGCGTGTCTTGAAACGCTTGAAACGGTTCCCAAGGTCACTTTGAACTTGTGCAGATGTGTAGGTCCGGCCTCCATAACTGTAGANCTCATTTTCGCTCCGNAAGTCCTCGCTCAATCGCTCAATATCACTCTGAGTCTTTGCGAGTCGCTCGTTTGTCTGATCCAGCTGTTTTTCCAACTTGGCAAAATCAACCTTCTCACGAGCAATNCGTTTCGCATTCACTTCAATCTCCGGCTTCAGATCGGCAATCATCTGACGAGCTCTTTTCAGTTCCCACTCCAACGGCATCGCATCGTTGGCTGATTCCTGCAACCAGCTGACCCCACATCTCGCGTAGCTGAAAAGGGGCAAACCGAAAGTAAGACTCGAAAGGAGGGCGAGTGCGCCCCCCGCCATCATCATTTTTTTAATCATCTCAGGTTTCCTCGATATGGGTGGCTGATAGAAATCGGTGACCAATGCGACTTGCATCAATCACCGTTCCAACTCCCCTCCATTCGCTGACCCTCTCGCAATATTGGAGGCAATTGATCCAAAAAATCCTTAAATACTGATTTCTTCACGTTTCTTCACCCAAACCGGGCAATCCGCGAACAAACCTACAACGCCGAAATCTAGGCCAAAAGCAACTGCGGTGCGATTTCTCTCCTTGTTGCCATTTCAAAGGACTTCATTTACACTATATGAGACTTAAAGCCGATGTTTACCTAAGACAGCGGGGTTGGGTGAAAACGACAGACGCGATGCCGAATCAACACCCTCGAATAGCCCGTCGCGACACATATCATTTTTAAGCTTTTAACTGACAGATACTTATCAAAAAAACTAAAAGACAAAGGCCAACCGGTACACGGCTTGCTGTGAACCTTCTCCGCTGAAGGAACTCACTAACTACAAAGCCTCGAATGCAGTTCAGCGAGCACACGCTGAACGCCCATCGCTCTCACAGATAAACGGAGATCACTCCGATGACAAACTCAAGCACAAGCCACTCATCAACGAAAGCCAAGGGCGTGCCGGTCCAATCGACGGGTGAGCACTGGTACGATCTGACAGCGACGCTGAGTCGCGACTCTCGTGAAGAGTTTGGTGAGTGGCTGACCCAAGAGTTGGAAATCATGGAGCTGCGACTTTCCCACTTCTCAACTGCTCTTTCTCGCCAGCAGATCAAATCCCAACGGCAGTGATTTTTAGCGGTACCCACCGCGTTGAGCCGTGCTTTAAAAGTCTTCGTTATGGACCGCCAGGGCCCGAATTTTCGTTGACATCCAGCCATGCATCACACGCTGGACTCACCTTTCTCTTTTTCGAAAGGTCCACCTGCTGAGTGATTCGGGCTAGAATTCCTGCACCTTCAGGAAACTTCCCCCCGAGACTTCATTGATGAATCACCTTCGTTTTTTGGCGTGTCTGATTGCACTGATCTGCGTCTATTTTTGTTCTCCCGGAACCGGCGTCGGGCAGGATCAAATCGAAGCCGTGCAGCCGACTGAACTCAATCCTGATAAACAGCCTGAGGCTGACTGGATGAACCCAGACTTCTGGCAGGCTGCGGATAAAAATGCTGCGGCAAACAGTTGGGAATTCGTGGATGGTGAGATTCGCTTAGTCCAGCCACAGGGCGGCAAAGGTAGCCTTGTCAGTCGTCCATTGCCACCCAATTTTGAACTCTCTTTCGATTGGAGAATTCAAGCCAAGACCAACACGGGATTGAAGTATCGTGTCCGAAAATACGGGTCGAAGTATTACGGTGTCGAATATCAGATCATTGACGATGGCCCAACCGCTTCCACCAAAGGATCAACAGCTGCGATCTATGACTTATCAGGTCCAATCGCCCCAAAGAATCTGAATCCAATCGGCAAATGGAACACAGCAAAAATCGTTGCCAATGGCCCGATTTTGCGACACTACCTCAATGGTGATTTGATATCCGAAATCACTACCCTTGGTCCTGTTTGGGATTCCAGCCTTGCAGTCAGTAAATTTTGGGGGCTGGAAAATTTTGGTCGCCCAGTCGCCGGTGATCGAATCATGCTTACCGACCATGGTGGTAAAGCTGCCTACCGGAACTTTCGCTTCGCCGAAATTANAACACCCAGCNCCCCCATANCAGAGTCGTCGACAGGGCCCTTCCTGGCCAATGGAATNAGAAACAGTTGGGCAGACCAAAGTTCAATCGTNCTTTGGACNCGAACAACGCGTCACGAACAGATGAACAAAGATGGACAACTATTTCGAACNTTATCGNNAAAAGATGCTTCAAANCTTTCCATGAACACAGATGCTGAGCAGATTCTCGCTGCTCAACTACCGCAAGGTGCCATCTTAGATGACATGTTTGGTGCGTGCCCGGGACAACAAGGCGAAGTACGCTTAATCTATTTTCCAAAACTTCAACGTCGAGCACTCAAGAGCACACCGTGGAAACAAACGGTTGCCTCAAACGACTTCACCACCCAATGGCAACTGAACGATCTAAAACCGGGAACACGTTACGCCGCTATCGTTGAGGCTCGCGTTTCTGCTGGACAACCACCCACCGCCGTGATTCGCGGAGGCTTTGAAACCGCACCGGCAACNGATGCAAAGAAAAACATCAAATTCTGCATGACCACTTGTCATGATTTTATTCGACGCGATGACGGACTCCAGGGACATAAAATTTATCCCGCGATGACAAATATCAATCCTGATTTTGTCGTACACGCCGGGGACATTGAATATTACGACAAGCCAGATCCCTGGGCGATGACACTGGAACTGATGCGTTTCAAATGGGGACGAATCTTTGCCCTACCCAGCAACCGTCAGTTTTACCAAAACACGACCAGCTACTTTCTGAAAGATGATCACGACACCCTNAAGAACGACTGTTCTCCTGGGCAAAAGTATGGCTCGGTAAGTTTTGAACAGGGAGTAAAGTTATTCAATCAAGAACAATTCCCAACCCATNACCCACGCTACCAAACCGTACGTTGGGGGAAAGATCTTCAAGTCTGGTTCCTTGAAGGTCGTGATTTCCGAAGCCCCAATCAAATGGCTGATGGGCCCGAAAAAACAGTTTTGGGTAAGAAACAGAAAGAATGGCTTTTCAAAACCCTTGATGCCTCAGAGGCAAAATTCAAACTGGTATTCAGTCCCACACCAATCGTTGGTCCCGATCGAAAGAACAAAAAAGACAATCACGCCAACAAAATCTTTGCCCATGAGGGACAAGAGCTTCGTGACAGATTATCGCAGTACAAGGATCTAATAGTGCTTTGCGGTGATCGTCATTGGCAATACGCATCCCGTGATGAAGATTCTGACCTCTGGGAATTCGGCTGTGGTCCAGGGAGCGAAAAGCACCAACTCGGCTGGAATCCCAAGGACAAGCGACCTGTTCATCAGTTTCTTCGTGTCGCTGGTGGATTTCTTTCAGGAGAAATCAAGTACACCAAAAAGCGATCGCAACTCACATTGCAGCATCGCAAAGTAAATGGCGACATCGTAAGCGAATTTCAGTTTCCGGTAGAGCAAACCGAGATCAAGTCCGAAGATTGAGAATGCACGGACCACGGCTTGATTCACGCCTCATTTTGCATGCTGCTGAATCATCTGCATCAAGTCAGCAGAAGGCTGATTCAGTGTCATTACTTGCGCTGGACCAGCAGGATTCTTTCGGTCTCGCACAATCACGATCACTTCATGATCATTGGTTGAAGCCGCAGCAGCGGAAAGAATTTCACTTGGTGTGACACGAGGTGATGCACTCGATGCATTGCCTCCGTTTGTTGTGACACTGGAAGTCACACCACTGCTTGGAGCTTGTTGCTGCAATGACGCAAGCCGTGCCTGAGGGGCCTGAGCACGCTTGTAAATCGTCGATAGACCTGCTTTGTCAAGTTGCCACCTTACAGATCCCGGTCCAGCATAAATTCCGACATCACCTTCGTAGTCAGCGGCATTACAAACACCGATCAATCTGCCTGCCTCATCAAACAGACCACCACCGCTTCGACCATCAATGGGTGCACCAGCTATCTCGAGGTTGGAAACTCCCAAATGCTGATCATACTTATCAACACCGGTAATTCTTGTGTCACGGCGTGAAGGATCAGCGCCTCTATCACAACCAAAACTGAATGCTGTTTGACCGGCACGCACTCGTTCCTGCGGATGAATCATTTGGACTGGCTGCATCTGAAACCCCGGACGAATCGCAACAAGTGCAACATCATGCGTGTCAGCATCGTAGTCCAGTAATTCGCCAGCAACGGTCTGAGTCTGCCCGCCAACATAAAGGTCGACTTCAATCTTTCCTTGCCCCTTGTTTTCCCGGAACAGATGCCCACATGTTAAAACCAATGCTTGTTCACCGTTGGTATCAATCACGGTACCGGTACCAGCACCATACCCATGTCCATCATGGACGCGAAGACGAACTGTTGCCGCGCGGGCAATTTCAATCGCTTGTGCAAGTGACACCGTTGGCAACGCTTCGCTAATTGCAGAGGCTGGGCTGACACTTGCTGATGTTCCGCCAGCCAGTGGTGCAAGTCGAGTCGCTGGTGCGGCAATGTTTTGAAAGGAGGGATCCGTTGCCCGAGTGGGAATCCGAGGTCCCGATGGATTGCTTGCTAACGCCGCCTGCAAAGCGGGCATCGATTGCTGCCCGATCAACCTCGCGACTTCTTGGCCGCCCGACAAGACAACGTACGTCGGTGTCTTGCGGATGCCGTAACGAGCTGCCAAGTGTGGTTCCGTGACCACATCAACGTGCCGAATTGCGACACCATTGCTAGCAAGCTGAGCAAGAGTCGGCTTCATAGCCTGGCAGGGAGCGCAGTGGGCAGATGAGAAATCCAACAAAATGGCATCACCGGCGGAGGTGGCCTGAGAGGAAGCAAAAATCGCTAGTGAACCGGCAACCAATAGTGCGAAAAACAATCTCATCGCGCTCGCCCCTCCGTGGACAACATGTGCATGAACTCGACTTTTCGTTAAGGCATCCTGCCATCCGAAAAGCACCGCCGAGCCGAGCGAAATTCGTACCCGACCCTGCGTTGGATAGTCGGTGACAAGCCCATTCCGAGGCAAGATCAAACATCGGTGTCACTTTGAAACTTGAGCCTTTTTTTGGATTAAGGCTCGGTTTTCCGTATTTTTTCAATGCAGCCATCCACGATCGCTCGGAAGAAGTGATTCTTTCGAGACCTCAACCGTCACCATGCCGTCGTATGAAATGTCTCAGATGAGTACAATTCCGTGCCCTATCCTGTTTCCCAATTGCATTCATTCATGACACGCAAAATACTCGTCACCAGTGCTCTTCCCTATGCGAATGGCCCGATTCACATCGGACATCTGGTGGAATATATCCAGACTGACATTTGGGTCCGATTTCAGAAAATGCGGGGCAACCGCTGCGTCTACATTTGTGCCGATGATACCCACGGAACCGCGATCATGATTCGCGCCCGTAAAGAGGGACGTAGCGAGGAGGCCCTGATTGGTGACATGAGCGAAGCTCACCAACGTGACTTCTCTGGATTTGGAATTCAATTTGATCATTACGGCAGCACCAACAGCGATGCAAATCGTGAAATCTGTGCCGAGTTCTGGCAATCACTCCAAGAAGCAGACCTCATCACCGAGCGATCAATCGAACAACTTTTTGATCCTGAGGCTGAGACATTTCTAGCAGATCGTTTTGTTCGCGGGACGTGCCCCACCTGTGGTCGTACTGATCAGGCAGGTGATAATTGCACGTGTGGCGCGACCTACAATCCAACGGATCTGATTGACCCAAAGAGCACCCTCAGCGGTGCTACGCCGATACTTCGTGAATCCAACCATCTATTTGTCCAATTAGAAAAGCTTCATGCCTTTCTGAATGACTGGGTTGAAACGAGTGGTGCACTGCAAAGCGAAGTTGCCAATTATTTGAAAGGGCACTTTCTCGCTGAGGAATTGAGAGACTGGGATATCAGTAGGCCGGCCCCCTATTTTGGATTTGAGATACCAGATTCCCCGGGCAACTACTGGTATGTCTGGTTTGATGCACCAATTGGCTACATCGCCAGCACCAGGGAATGGTGTGAGACCAATGGTGAACAGTTGGCGGACTGGTGGCGAGACCCGGACTGCGAAATCCACCACTTCATCGGCAAGGACATTACCTACTTCCATACGCTGTTCTGGCCCGGCATGCTGAACACAGCTAAGTACANCATGCCTACCAAGGTACACATTCACGGGTTCCTTAACGTCGACGGCAAGAAGATGTCGAAACGTGACGGAACCCTGGTCGCTGCAGAGACCTATCTGAAATATGCAAACCCGTCATGCCTGAGNTANTTTTACGCCACCAAGCTGACTTCACGCGTCGAGGACTTAGACTTAGGAGTCGAGGAATTCACNGAGAAAGTGAACAGCGATTTGGTAGGCAAAGTCGTTAACTTGGCGAGTCGTGTTGGTAAGTTTGCCAATAAAACAGGACTCTCCGAAACGTATCCCGATGATGGTGGTCTATTCNCCGCAGCAGCTGCGGCAGGTGACGAAATCGCAGAAGCCTATGAAGCTAACGAATACGCCAAGGCAATGCGTAAGATCATGGAACTGGCTGACGCGGCGAATCCATTTGTNGAGCATGCCAAGCCATGGGAAATGAAGAANGACGAGCAAAGAACNGATGAACTGCGAGATACATGCACAGTCGCATTGAATCTTTTTCGCCAGCTTGCCGTTTACCTTTCCCCTGTCCTGCCNGANTTGGCAGTGAAATGTGGGGAACTGTTGGGTGAAGAGATTACTTCATGGGACCAAAGCAAANANCCTTTGGTCGGAAGCNCCGTATCAAAATTCAAACGTATGATGGATCGAGTACAACCTGAGGANTTGANAAAGATGATTGACGAAAGCAAAGAACTGGCAGCGGAAGANAATGCANCGGGTGAACAACCTACNTTCAACGACAGTGATCAACCGCTCAANGATGAACCACTCGCNGATGAGATCACCATTGATGACTTTGCAAAGGTAGACCTAAGGGTTGCNCGCGTAGTCAGCGCCGAGCATGTCCCCGANGCGAANAAGTTGCTGAAATTGACACTCAGCCTTGGNGGCGAAGAACGTCGGCAGGTATTNGCAGGAATCAAGGCCGCCTACGAACCCGAGAATCTCGTTGGGCGACTGGTTGTCATGGTTGCAAACCTGAAACCACGGAAAATGCGATTTGGACTCAGCGAAGGAATGGTAACTGCTGCCGGACCGGGTGGTGCTGACGTGTTTATTCTGAGTGTCGATGATGGCGCACAGCCTGGACAACGTGTTCACTGAGGCAAGCCCTGAATCTGAGGTAATCNCTTCCCATGCTGCGGNNACCCCTTCGCTCTNTCCGNCGCAATCTGCTTGATCGNATGGTATTGCGACCATCGCAGCANCCCATTCACGCTCCGACTNTGGAAAGAGTAACACTGCCATGTGAAACNGAAACNATTGAGTGCTTTGTTCAGCGGAGCCACAGTGATTCTGANCCACCTGACTTGCTNATACTCAAATTCCCAGGAACGGCAGGACGAGCCGAGCGTTCCACCTCCTTTCCGACCCCGATGCTGGATGCAAAACGAACCGCCATTTGGACCTGGAATCCTCCTGGCTACGGGGGTAGCAGTGGAAAAGCCAGTCTTTCAGCAATGGCTCATGCAGGATCAGCTTTCTGGCAAGCGGTTACCGAAAAACATACTGGTTCGAATACTACCATTTGGTTGTGCGGGAACAGCCTCGGTTGCGCTACCGTTCTTCACATCGCGGCCAAACACACGCCAGATCCAATGCGTACAGGATTGATCCTTCGAAACCCGCCCCCACTGAAGCCTGTTATCAAAAGAGCAGCCCAACCCTATCCACACTTCGGTCTTATCAATCCAGTGATTGCTGATTTGTGTGATGCCATGGACACAATGAAAACCGCTCCAAAGGTAAATCTACATGCAGTTATTTTACAATCTGAACTCGACACACTTGTACCTGTTGATTTTCAGAATGCAATGCTGGACGGGTACGGCGGATCATTACGAAAAGTTCTCATGAAAGGCATTGATCATGATGGCCTATCAAACGAGCAGCACGAATCTGCTATTGGCGACAGCATACGCTGGTTGTGGAAACACACATGCCCACCCAACAAGCCTTTCGCGGTCGAGTGACAATAGTCATTAAGCATGATTGAAACCCAAATTCGAAGAGCCGTCACCGATGACGCGACTGCAATCGCAGACATCTACAACCAGCATATCGAAATTGGTGGATCGACCTTCGATACACAACTGTGGGCTGCAACCAACGTAGGCAAGCTCATTGAAAAGCCGATCCCCAATGCGTGGTTCGTCGCTGAGTCAGATCACCAGATTCTGGGCTGGNCAGCGACCCGACCACACAGCCAACGTCATGGCTACCGCTACACCTGCGAGACCGCGATTTACTTGCATCCGAATTCCACAGGATGCGGCATTGGAGATCAACTACAGACGCAATTAGAAGAGCATTGTCGCCAAGTTGGATTACACCATGCCGTTGCAAAAATAATTAGCGACAACCACCGAAGTATATCATTCCACCAACGACACGGTTACGAAATCGTCGGTGTGCAAAAGGAAATCGGACGCATGCAAGATAAATGGTGTGATGTCACAATCATGCAACGAATCTTTCGTTGATCGCCGACGCATGACATCCGAGCTACCAGCAGATGATGCACCTATCTGAGTTCACCCTATCTAGGCTCCGCCTATCTGGACTCAGCGACTGGCCGATCGTGCTTCAGAAAGCATGCTAACCATCTCAGGAATTATCAGTGACGCTGGCAGTGCGTAACTGACGACGCGACCTGCCCGAGCAATGTTGATCCCGATGACATTGCCTTTGCTATCCATCAGTGGTCCACCGCACTCATCAGGATCCAGAACAGTATCGTGCTGCATGACTTGATCAAAGCCTGACAGCCGAACGTTTCGTGGCCCATTGACTCGTGCGTCGCTTTCAGATTCCTGCATCACGTTCAAGTCACGAATCGAAGCATCCACATCCATCGTGGTTGAATTCTCTGCTTCGTCATCTCGTGAGATCGTAAGGCGAACACTTTCGCCCGGGAACATTCCACGTAACGTTTCAATGACACCCAAACGGCTTCGTTCTTTCCGACCGTTGATTGCGACAATCAAATCTCCCTTTTTCAGGCCGGCGGCTTCGGCTCCGCTGTCAGGAAAGACGCCGCGTACCATAGCTCTTCCTGTCCGATCATCCTGCAGCAGGACACCGAGTCGCCCTTGATGAGAAATCGGGCGTGGCTTCGCCCCAATCACGCCCAATCCGATCGGGTTTGACTTTCGCCCAACGCTGATCACGAAGCTCGCCACCCGCGGTATCTCGCCTCCGAACTTAGCGGGTCTTAGGTTCAGATCCCCTTCGACTCTCAGCATCGCTAAATCGTTACTTCGTCGCACGGCGGCAACGCGGGCGGGCAATAGTTGTCCATCGCTGAGTCGCACACGAATCGGATCACCACTCAATTCACTTCGCTTGGTCAGGATGAACCCATCCTCAGCGACAATCGTTCCCAACGCCACGGGTCGATCACCACTGTATACCTGCACGACAGATCCAGATATCTTCTCCGTCACTGGTCGAATCAGGTTCATCATCGACGCATTATCGCGTTGTGGAAGTGGCTCGAATTGAGCTCGTACCGTTTGCCCCTTGGTTGCCAACATCATGATGATGAGACCGAAGGAAAGTTTTCGTGCGTAGGAACGCAAGTTACTGTTCACTAGCTTGCACCAAACCGAGTCTGAATTTTCGTAAAATCGTTGCATACTGCTACTCGCCTCGCCCGATCACAACCCGAAAGAACACAATACGCCCGTCACGCTGCCCACGCACTCGAACATTTTCACCGGGCATTGTCTCTGCGACGGCTGCTTTAAGCGATTGAAAATCTGTAATTTTTCTATTACCAAACTCCTTGATGATATCCCCTTCTTGGATTCCAGCTTTCTTCGCAGCTGAACCGGAACGAACGATATCGATCACTGCCTCCTCAACTTGCGAGTTCCCTTGCACACCGAGCACGGGACGAAAGCCTGGCAGCGTTCCCCAAGAGTCACCAGCCGCCAACCGGTCCCATGAGTTAATGTAATTATCAATCGGAACGTGCAAATTTTCTTCGATGTCATTCCCGATGCGACTATGAATTGCAATCAAGTTCCCTGACAAATCGAACAACGGGCCACCGCTATCGCCGCCAATCAAAGCACAGTCAGTCCGCAACGCCGATTGTTTGACTAGAGCGATCCGCCCAACGCGGGTAACAACGCCTCTTGCTTGGTCGAATCCACTGGGATGGCCGGTCGCAATGCACCACATACCGCGGGCAAGTTTGCTACTGTCGCCTAACGTTGCGTGGGGCCACTCTGCTCCCTCGTTCTGCCCCGGGCTAATCTGCAACATGCCCGCGTCAACGTTTTTGTTCAATCCGAGCGTCATCGCCTTTAAACGTTGCCCGTTTGCCAAAATTACGGTCGCTGGCTTGTTGGGTCGCATCGCTACATGAGCAGCGGTTAACACCTTGCCGCCTCCATCGATGATCACGCCACAGCCCTGTGCTTGGCCAATTTTGATACTCACGGTGCACAGCTTGGCTGCCGCTGAGACTTTACCAAATTGCTGTTCGAGCAGGCGTAGCTGTGCAAGAGTTTTTGGCACTGTCCCCGCGGAAAGAATGTTCTGAAGATCTTCTGGGACAGGAATTTTCGTCTCAGACGACTCGTCGCTTGGGGTCGGAGCGACCACAAGGGACTGAGCCTTCACCGTAAGGCCCACCGTTCCAAGGTAGCCCGCTAACAGCACAACGGCCACAATCAGCGAATGCGGTCGGCCAACGAGGCATTTTTTCTTCATGCAATACATCACCACTGCCCCGCATCGGTGCACAAATTTGGAGGACAAGTGTTTTTTGGCAAGAACACGTTCAATTATCGGTATTTTGCTAGTTACGACGACCCGTACCCGACAATGTAGCATAATCTCCGCTCCCCTCTTTACCTCTCTCTTTTTGTCAAGATCTCTTAAAAAGAGCAATCTCTGCTAACCGGAAAACCACCTGAAATGAGCAATGTTTCGAACCAAACCATGATTTTTGGGTGCGGCTACCTTGGTCGCCGGATAGCACGACTGGCAATCCGTGACGGAAAAACGGTTTGGGCAACCACTCGTCAGAGCCATAAGCAGCGAGAGTTTGCCAGCGAAGGAATCCAGCCGATTCTGGCCGACTGGACTGATCGCCGGACGCTGGCAGCCCTGCCAGCCGTCAAACACATGGTGATTTGTGTCAGTTATGACCGACGGAGTTCTCAAAATCGCTATGAATCGCAGGTGGGTGGCCTACGCAACCTTCTGCACGCGATCAGTCCTGAGACAAAGATCTGCTACGTCAGCACAACCGGGGTCTATCACCAACAATGCGGTTGGTGGGTTGACGAAGCGAGTCCAACGCGGCCAATTCGCGAGGGTGGGCGGGCGCATCTGATGGCCGAATCGTTGTTAAACCAAATGCGTCCCAAGTCACCATGGACAATTTTGCGACTTTCGGGAATCTACGGGCCGGGCAGAATACCACGGGCGGCGGACGTGATCGCTGGAAGGCCAATTGCCTCACCACAACACGGTTTCCTGAATTTGATTCACGTCGATGATGCAGCCGAAGCAGTTTGTTCGGCTTTGCGAAAACACACGCAGCGGTTGTACGTCGTGAGCGATGATCAACCCGTTGTTCGCTCACAATTTTACGAGGAAATTGCCTCCCAAACTGGCTCAAAAGGACCACAATTTGTGACGCCAGACGCTGGTTCGCCGGTAATGTTGAGGTCGGAAAGTAACAAACGGGTCTGGAATCGCAGAATGAAACGCGATCTGGTCCACAAATTGCGGTTTCCAACCTACCGACACGGATTGGCTGACATTCTGTCGCCCAACTGGCAATGATGACACCGAAAACTCACGAGCGGGGCAAAACCTCGCGACGCTCGTCTTCGGGACTGTGGGCTACAGGTTCGAACCCCTTCAGCGTACAATACCGACCGATTCACTCCTATTTTTTTCAACAAATACCATGCTGACCCGCAAACCGATTTTCCCAGGAATTATTGAACTTAACTTCCAAGCTGGTGAAGTCCTCGGGTGCAATGTCTACCTCGTCTACGATGGTGATGAGTGGATTTTGATCGACATCGGCTACGAAGAAACTGTCGAAGACTTTGTAGAAGTCATACGACAGGTCGATTTCCCCTTCGCTCGATGCAAAACTCTCGTTGCTACACACGCGGATGTGGATCACATTCAGGGGCTCGCCAAGGCCAAACAACTGCTCAAGACATCAGTCACCGCTCACCCAAATGCGGTAGCACCCCTTCAATCTGGCGATACGCTCATCACACTGGCCGAAATTGCGGCTCAGGATTTGAAGATGGCGATGCCTCCCGTTGAAATCGAGCATGAAGTCAACGACGGAGATGTGATCGAAGTCGGTTCGCTGAGAGTTGAGGTCTGGCACACCCCCGGTCACACAAACAGTCAATTGGCATTCCGCATCGGAGATGTCCTACTCAGCGGCGACAACATCTACCGCGACGGGTGCATTGGGGCCATCGATGCACACCACGGAAGCGACATCAAAGCCTTTGTCTCATCACTCGAGCGAATCCGCGACAGTGATGTCAAATGGTTGGCCCCGAGCCACGGTCCAATCTTTGCGAATGATCGTGATGTTCTTGACGCCACGATTGAGAGAGTGCGCGGCTACCTGAAAATGGCCGACTTCGGTACGCTCGCCGAAAGCTGGCCGCTGATGGATGAGTGGGATGAAGAAGTCGCCGCTGGAAGACTCCCAGACGGTTTGGCGTAGTGGGGCATTT
>PAUV01000020.1 GCA_002712845.1 Rhodopirellula sp.
TGTCGAGGCTTTCCGCATCGCGTGACGCAGAGCAGCTGCCATCGCGATGCAGTACTGCCATCACAATGTACTGTTATACCCAACACAGATACCCAACATATATACCCGACACATACACCCAACACATGCTGCTGCCACCACTCGCTGGATGACATTTCATTGCGTAACCAATCCCGATTGACGACGCCCCAGCCCCACCAAACGTCGGATGATGGGCGTCCCACAAACAAGCAGCGGGACAGCGAAGCAGGGTCTTCGAGAGATCATCTGCCACTGCCGCGAAGGAACAGNAANCNGTGCTGAATGCAAGCCTTCTAGTCATCTCAGGCATGGCATTTGCGTCGACTGAATTCCCACAATCATTGGAATTTTCAGTTAGACTAGCCGTTGATTACGCAAACCCCACATCCCACCTTAGGAACACTTTCTTATGGAATCATCACGTCGTGGATTTCTCAAGGCGACCGCAGCAGGCTCTGCATTCGCAGTATCAACTGATGCGATTGCCCAAGATGGCTCGAAAAAGCTTCGTCTGGCATCGATTGGCGTTGGCGGCAGCCGTGGCCGATACAATCGTGGCGGCAATATCGCTCGTGAGGCGGCGAAACATGCCACCATGGTCGCCGTCTGTGATGTGGATGATGTTCACGCCGCTGAATTCAACAAAGCCTTCGGCGGGAAACTCAATACATATCGCGACTACCGCGTGATGCTCCGTGAGGAGAAACCCGATGTGGTCACGATCGGTACTCCCGATCACTGGCACGTTCCGATCGCCATTGCAGCTCTTCAAAGCGGTGCTGACGTCTACTGCGAGAAACCGCTGACGTTGACCATCGACGAAGGGAAACAGATTCGAAAAGTCGTTGAAGAAACTGGTCGCATCTTCCAAGTCGGTACCCAGCAGCGCAGCTCCAAGGATAAATTCCTGACAGCGATCGCGATGGTGCAAAGTGGACGTCTGGGTAAAAACGTCAATGCTTACGTAGCCATTGGTGGAGCGCCATCTGGCGGGCCATTTAAAAACACCGAAACGCCCGAAGACATTGATTGGAACATGTGGGTAGGCCCAGCCCCCATGGCCGACTACTCAAACGAGCGTCGCCGAATGTTCCGCTGGTACTTCCAGTATTCCGGTGGAAAGATGACCGACTGGGGTGCCCATCACATCGATATTGCGCAGTGGGCACTTGCACCAGGAGAAGACGGACCAATCAGAGTTTCAGGCGAGGGCGAATTCCCAGAGGTCGTGCCAAGCGATTTCAATTGGGGAAAGTTTCTCAATGGAGAAGCATCACTGCCCAACGCTTTCAACACCGCAACTCGCTTTAACATCGACCTGACCTACGGTAATGGGTCGGTGATGAGCGTCAACAATCACTACAAACGCGAAGGTGATAATGTTGACTTCGGAAATGGAATTCTGTTTGAAGGTGAAAAGGGTCGAATTTTCGTCAATCGTGGCAAAATCGAAGGAAAACCATATCAAGCTTTGACGGATAGCGACCGTGCAGAATTGGACGAACTGATCGTCAAGATTTGCAAAGGCAAGCGACCCGGCAATCACATGCAAAACTTCTTCGACTGCATTAGTGATGGAGGCAAGCCAATCTCGGATGTCTGGTCGCACCACCGGACGATGACTTCATGCCATCTCTGCAACATTGCCCTCATGCTGGGACGTGAATTACGATGGGACCCAAAGGCCGAACGCTTCATCGATGATGACGAGGCAAACGCTTTGATGACACGAAAATCTCGTGACTTCGATCCGAAAGCCTGATCGAAGCAACTCCGATCGAAAGCCATCCNGGGGAATTCCCCGAGTTCTTTCAAACAAGCCAACACTGCCAGTCTGATAGCGAAAGTGCCGATACTGAGTGAGGCTTGTTGAACTTCAGAGACTGAGAAAACGAAAAAACCGAGTGCCGGCACTTGCCGACACCCGGTTTTTTAATGCATCAATCTGACTCAAACTTTCTCGGCCGCAGGGACCTCGAATCCACTGCGATAATCACGTGTCAGCATGGCGTTGGCGTCTTCGTTATTGGTGAAACGCTCCGTGGCATTATCGAATTCCAGCAGAGGNCCAAGCGACAAAGGTGTTTTTGCCAAGTCGACATTGCTTTTCTCAAGATGCTCNACGGTGCGTTGCAGAGTNGCAGCATTGTCATCAAGGCTTTTGATCGAAGCCAGCGTCTGTTTGATATCACTGGTGGAAGCTCGATTNTTCTCGCCCAGATAATACGAAATATTACCAAGGTGACTGACGCCTGCAGANAAATGCCCGGTCATCGCATCAGCNTTCAAAGAANCGTAATCACGAGAAACACATGCATCGATGAAGTTAGCAAAATGAGCATCGCCAACGTTACTGACTTTGAACTCNTTGACCGGTTTCATGTCCTTNTCNAAGACTTTNCATAGATCGTATCGAGTCTGAGCAACATAGCCATCAGTCCCGTAGAAAATGACACCGATCTTGTTGCCTTTCCCTTTGCCAAACATACCTTCAACTTCTCGACCGGCAGATTCAGAAACGTCCAAGCCCCGAGTCTCAAAGACGATGCACTTATCGCCGTAGTTGTAAATACTGACTTCGGTATTGGCGGTGTCACCAGCATCAACGTAGTTTTCATCCTTACGCTCAGCGGGGTAGCCTAAACGGCCACCATAACTGATGATCGATTCGGGATGACGATTCAATCCCAAGCCCCAGCGTGCGATGTCTGTTTGGTGAGGGCCCTGATTCCCAAGGTCACCGTTGCCGTAATGACGCTGCCAGTGCCAGTCATAATGAAACCGCTGACGAGTCAATTTGGGATCAGTGTACGAAGCNGGGCCGCTCCACAAGTTGAAGTCGACGTTATCGGGAATTTTGTAATCGCCAAGCGAACCGATTGATTTGCGTCGCTTGTAACACAGACCGCGGGCAAAGTTCACATCACCGATGCCACCCTCTGCAATGAATTTGACCGCATCCTGGCATGCTGTGCTACTACGCGACTGGGTACCAGTCTGAAACATTCGACCATATCTTTTTGCCGCCGCGACCAAAGCCCGACCTTCATGGATGTTGTGACTAACCGGCTTTTCCACATAAACATCTTTCCCCGCCTGCATTGCCCACACGCCCATCAATGCGTGCCAGTGATTCGGTGTCGCACAGGTCAGGATGTCGATGCCGTCCATGTCGAGTGCCTGCCGAACATCGGTAAATACTTCAGGCGCCTTACCCTGCATTTTGGCCACCTGATCAGCACGTTTACGCCCGACCTCCTCATCGATATCAACAATGGCTCGGATCACAGTCCGTGGGTCCTTATTGAATCCACGAATGTGCTCGCCCCCACGACTATTCACGCCAGCAACACAAACACCCAATTGCTCATTGGGGCTTTGAGCCGATGTTTTGGAAATGGAGGCCGCAGCAACAGTGGCAGCGGCGGCGGCTGAAAATTGGCGACGATTAAGTCTTGGCATGGGGGCAGGTCTCAAATGCAGGGGAGGGGAGGAGGTAATCTAATCAACAGAGCGGGCATTATGACACGGAAATCCACATCGTGCATCAACATAATCACAGGCATCAGCTGCTGAAAAAAGGCTGATCCGCGGAAACCTTGGCCAAATCTGGAGAGATTCTCTCGCCAGCATCAAAATGGACATGTGGAACTCGAGATAAATTTTTATTCAACCGCACCCAATTTTAATAGGGTTTTGAGTGCCCCGTGGTTCACTGACAATGCCCGCTATGAATCATCCCATGCTCATCGGCGGGCCTTGATAATGCTGCTACAAGAAAACAACAGCCCGCGGTTCCAAGAACCAGAGGTCGCGACCGACTACGTTCCCGTCGCGTGCTGACGCAGGCCCAAAATAGGCAAGTCCCGAATGCCAGACCGAATACATGTAGCAGGACATCACTCCACGAACCACAACGCCCAAAATGACGTTGCACGTTCTTCACCCCAATCCCAAACAACGACAAGGCAAAGATCACAAGCAAAACTGACTTCCACGTTTCAGCCAGTAATAGCCGCAACCCGAGTTTGCGCTCTGCCGGCTCGCAAGGTGTTTTCCGCGGAATCGTTAGAAAGATGATAAGAGCCTAAATTGCAAAATTGGGGGTGGGCGAGATCTGCGAAGGGGCTAGCCCGCGTCCCACGGATCGGCACTGGAATCAAAAGGCCTATCACAACAAGCATGAAAACGACAAAAACAATCACAGCACTGATGATCACAGTCGCACGGGTACTTCCCTGGGCGGTGGCAGCACGGTACTAAACTCGTGTCTCCTGCGGCACGCTTCGGCTACCTCGCTGGTCGTGACCTGATGGGCAAGAATGGCCCATCCTTCGCAGTCCCGAGAAACAGCTTGGCAAAAATGCAGGATGCCAGGATGATCCCCGCCGAGCCTCAGTCAACCAACACGTGACAGCTTTTCACAGTTACGTCGCTCGCACCTCGAAAGCCCACCACAGCATTGCCTGGTTCCTGAACGGCAATCCACAATCACATGAATCGCTATCCGGAAGCGATAAGTGCAGTATTCGCTACTTGGGCCAAGCCTCGACCTGATCTGCCATCTGATGCAGCAATCGATCCATTTCACGTCCGAGGTGTTCGGAAACCGGACTGACTCGTGAATTCATCAGCGCAACAAAATTCTTGCCATCGTGTCTCCGAATCAGAATACTCGTGGTGCCCGGCAGTGAACCCGTATGCCAGTGATTCAGTTTTCCATCACTTACAACACGATTGCTCCATCCAAATGAATAGTAGACGGGTTTCTCAATCCCCTCGTGGGTATGCCCTGCAATACCTGGTGGGCGTTGATGCATCAAGTTGATGCTTTCCTCGGACAGGATGGGACAAGTCGCTGGATTATCGAAGGCTGCGGCAAACTTGGCCAAGTCGGTGGCTGAAGCCAGCCAACCTCCGTGCGAATCCATCGCTTCCAAATTCCAGGCACCATAAGGATGCGGCACCATCTGTTTCAGGTCACTTTGAAAGACAGATTTCCCGGTGCCGGGATGATAGTACCGCCCCTCATTCTCGACCCGCCCCTCTAACCGAGTCGCCCCCAAACGCATTTGGGTTGCACCAATTGGGTCGAGCACATTTTGCTTCACGTAGGACTCATAGGACTGTCCAGTCAACTTTTCAATCACACGTCCAAGCAGACAATATCCGAAATTGGAATAGGCATACCGCTCGCCTGGCACGAAGTCGAGCGGCTGTGTCAACATCGCGTGAATCACAGCCTGCTGATCGGCCGGTGGGTCAGCCCCTGATTTTTCGGCAAACTTCACAGACCTGAACATTGCATCGAAAGACGCATTGCGATCCCATCCCCCACGATGCTGCAGCAAATGTCGGATAGTAATGTCACGCAATCGCTTCTCTATTCCCTCTGCATCATCTCCCTCTGCATCATCGAACACGTCATTCATGTCAAGCAGCATGAAAGCCGAGTCATCGAGATCAAGTTTTCCACGTTCATGCAATTGGAGAACCGCGACCGCAGTGATCGGCTTCGAAATACTTGCAATCCGAAAGAGACTATCGCGATGAACCTTTTCATTCACAGCCACATCGGCGTACCCGTAACCCTTGGCAAAAACAACCTCCCCGCCATTCGTCACCGCAATGGAGGCTCCGGGCAGTCTGTGCTTTTCCATGAACATGGCCATGGAACGGTCATAATTTTCAAATGGGGGCATCGCCTCCGATGATGTCACGCGATGCGCCGCCCGTTCAGATTGATAGCCGGGGCCTCGCAGAACTCGTCCAGGCCGTCGCTTGGTCAATTTGCCACTTTGCAGCACCACTTGACCGTTGACCAACACAAACTTCATGCCAACAGAAACCGCATCCGGCTGTCGAAAACTCGCCTTATCTTCAATTTGCTGATAGTCAAAAACGATCAAGTCAGCCGGAGCCCCGAGTTCAATTCTTCCCCGATCAAACGCGTAAACATTACTTGCCGCAGCAGAGCTGGCCTGCGACACCATACGTTCGAGCGATATCGCATTCTGATCCCTCACGTAGCGCGAGATCACGCGTGGAAACGCTCCGAAAGCTCTGGGATGCGAAGTGGTTCGACCACCACTCGCAGGCCCCACGTCAGTACAAAACGAGACAAATCCCTGCTGAAGTGCCATGATCTTATTGGCCTCGGACATCGTTTCAGGCAGCGCGAACGCACCACGAATGACCAACTCAAAAAACGTGTCCCACGGATCTTCCCCATTCTCATCCGCAATTTTGGCAAGTGACAAGCCATTCCATTTTCGGTACTTCGGATGATTGCTTTTGCCTATCACAATCCGATTCCAATCACTGCCTGCATGGCGGTACCAGTTTTCCCACCCACCGGTTGATTCCATTTCTTCACGAATCTGATTCCGGAGTTTCGGATCAGCCAGTTTTTGCACCAAAGCGGCGTGCCCCGCAGTGAAGTGCCTTGGGTGAATCAACGCGGCAATGCCCAGCCCATTGTTGATATACGGATAAATATCTGCCGTGACTCGTTGCCCTGAGGCTCTAGCATTCTTGATCAACTCGATTCCACGAGGCATTTTACCCCAGTTCGCTTTCCCAGCCGCCTTGAGATGAAAAATGTGTACTGGCGTTTTGGCATCGCGTCCAATCTGAAAAGCCTCTTCGACTGCCTCCAACAACCGATCGCCTTCATTTCGCATGTGAGTGAAATAGCCGCCGCCATACTCACCAGCAACCCCGGCCAAGGCACTGATTTCGCGTGGCTGTGCATACACTGCCGGCGGATAGATCAAAGCGCTGGACACTCCAATCGCTCCCGCCTGCATAGCCTCGCGAGCCAACTGCTTCATCTGCTCAAGCTCGGTAGGACTCGGGCGCCGCTCTACGTCCCCCAACACCAATCGCCGAACTTGGGTATGGCCAACTGTTTGCACCACATTGACGGGCAAACCCTTCATTTCCAACAAAGTGAAATACTCACGCATGGTTGCGTAGCCGTTGCGTTTAGCATTCTGGGGAGCCAGAGGAGCCGCAGACGCACCTTCCCCAGCATTGATGGTCGTGATTCCTTGAGTCAGTAAATTGATTGCCGATACATCAGACTCAATCATTGGACTAGCGGTCTGCCCCATCATGTCGATGAAGCCAGGGGCTACAACCAACCCCGTGGCATCAATCACAAATCGCCCACGCTTTTCCTCGATGACTCCGATGAATGAGACGCGGCCATCCTTCACTCCCACATCGGCGAGGTAACCCGGCTTGCCTGTACCATCAATCACGGTCCCGCCCCGGATGACGACATCCATCAACGCTTCTGCACCACAACTCGTTAAACAGATAGAAAACACAAACGCCAAAAAACCAAACATGCGCAACAACGCCGACATCTGAAACAATCGCTGTGTCATGATTTTGATCCTACTTACTTCTCATTTCAAATTCCGGAACGAAACGAAAGACTGAACGCAAGTCCTGTACTATCTTATAAACTTCTTGCCTGAAATGCTGAGCCTATTGAAAGTGCAGGATTGTAACTTATTGCCGATCAAAAATTTTCGACTTGAGGATCCGAACACGAACTCCTGTTAACTTAGAAGGCGTTTACACCGAACCACCTAAAAGAACGTTCACTCGTCACGGTTGCCAACATCACAACCGAGAACGTCCCTCAACGTCATTCCAGACCTTGCACACGCCTAAGCCTTCATTACCTTTCGACATTGCAACAAACGATCAAACAGCCCCCCCCAGCTGTGGCAGTGTTCAAGATGAATTCGGCTGTCCCTCACCAGAAGATTCTATGGCAACCTGATGGCCAATTCTTGGAGGGGATCGCAGCATCGAGTGGCTCACAAAACCAAGACATCACGACTTGGTTGACCAATTTGCTTCAGTACAGACACAACCTTATCAATACACAGCTTCAAACGACTGCACACGGAGCACCATCAAGAAGCACAAAAACCCAGCTGCAATCGTAAAGCACCACACGTATCTATGTCCTTGATTTTCCTCAGTTCTCATCCTCAATGGTTTAACCACCGGCGGCTCTGCGCTGCCGATCCCGTAATGCCCGACCGATACCTTCGTCTGGCGCAGTTTGAACAAAAACCTTCTTGAAAGCTTGCCGATCCACTTCACGCAGAAACTCGTAAAAACCGGCAGCATATTCTTCCATGGATCCGAAAATTCTGGAGAGTGCGAACACATCCCCGCCATCGAACCCTTCGATTCCGCAGAACGCCGAAACAGCAGCGTCCTCAACCGAAATACCGCTCGGCGGCACATCCACCATGAACACTTCGGCGCTGGGTTGATAATGGGGATGCAAGATTCCCGGTGAATTAACTTGCTGTCCAGACGCGACCATCTGCCCCTTTTCATCCACTCCGAATTCTATTGTCTGCGGTGCAACTCGCTGCAACTGTTCCAGCGTTATCGCCCCTGGCCTCAACACAACAGGAAACGTCCCACTGCAATCCACGACTGTCGATTCGATCCCGATCGTGGTTGTATCTGCAGAAAAGATCGCGTCGATACGCCCGTCCAAATCCTCAGCAACGGCCTGCCAAGTGGTTCCACTGGGTCGCCCTGAACGGTTCGCCGAAGGCGCTGCAACCGGAACAGCAGCAATGCGAAGAATCTCTCTGGCAATGGAATGATCTGGAATACGCACACCAACAGTCTTCAATCCTGCGGTGACTTGATCACTGATAGTGGGCAGTTTCGGAAGCACAACTGTTAATGGTCCTGGGCAGAAAGCATCCAGCAATGCCTCAGCAACCTTTGGCAATTCAGATGCCGCGCGAGCCCAATGGCCGCCGTCATCCAAATGCACAATCAACGGGTTGTTGCTTGGCCTGCCCTTGGCTTCAAACAGCTTCGCCACAGCATCACCATTCGTAGCATCGACCCCGATCCCAAACACGGTTTCGGTGGGAAACGCTACCAAACCACCCTCGCGAATGATTTCTGCCGCTCTCTCTGTAGAATCTATATATTCGGTCAACAATCTTCGCGTCTNTTGTCAGCGTTGCGAATCCAAGTGGGGCCGAAAGCGTCACTGCTAAATTCTGTACTGTCGTGGATAAATGCATGACACATGTGTGTTTACCACGCCACCGCAAGCGAGCACCGGATCAAACCGAAGGTAAGCCCCGCTGAGCATCTCATCACGAGCCACCTCACGAGCCACCTCTTNAGCCACCTCTTGAGCCACTGAGCGTCCCATCAAACGTCAGGGAATCCGGTGGGTTGCCATTGAGCGTCTTCGCCTGAGCACCCAAAAGGAGCTATTTTTTTTCCGGTGCAAGTGCTGCGTCGACTTGCGAACTCTTTGCGGTTGGTGCGTCGTCAATGGCAAGGTCACCGATCGCGTACTGAATTCCATCGAGCATATGCTGTAACACCACAGGGTTCTCGAATGTCTCAGGCCGATGGCCAAAGTTGGTATAAAACACGCGTCCGTCCCCGGCTTTGCGAACCCACGAGACAGGCACTTCTCGTGGCCCATCTTTGATGCGATCCGAAACAGCGTTCTTAGACATATCCAAGCTCACCAGCACCCTCAAAGTTTCGGGACCCACATAAGATTCAGGTTTGTACTGATAAATCTCGTCCTGGTGCCAGAATCCTTTTCCGCCAAACGCTTGATTCAATTTGTGCTTGGGATCATCAAGTTTAAACGCCCACGTTCCACCGGCTCCCCAAGGGTGCCCATTAAAAATACCGCCGACCATGGCAAGAGCTTCCGGATGTCTTCCAAAGTTGTCACTNGCGGCATGAAATCCGGCCAACCCCTTGCCCTTTGAAATGAAGTCGAGGAACGCGTTCAATTGGGAAGCTTCCGGAAATTGCATGTGCGTTGTGTTGTTCAAAAGAATGCAATCGTACTTGGCAAGATTCTCTGGCGTGAATACTTCATAGTCGTCAGCAAGATCCACTTGAAAAGCACCCGTTTTGTCCCCCAGCGTTTGCACAGCAAAGTTGCCGAACGGAATCGACTGGTGTACGAATCCTTCACACCGATAAAAGACGAGAACACGGCGTTCTTTGGCTGGTTTTGCCGTTGCATCCTTGGGAACTGCCTCGGTGATTGCCTGACGAGCATTTTCTTGAATCGGTTTGAAGCGGGACTTCTTGTCCTTCTGAGCGAACAAAAGCGATGGCAGCAACAAAGCGAGGGCCAAGGTGCAAAACAAACGTGACATTCATCTCTCCAGTAATCAGGCAGGAATAGGATCTCAGGCAATTTTTCCCGAGAACCTGTGGAAACCATCATAGCACAAGCATCATTGTAACTGATGCCACTCAAAGACCAGCAGACTTACGGTTTCTTTGGCGTGCATCGCTTCCGGGAATAAAAGCAAAGCAGACTACAATTCAGTTGCTAAATACACCTCAGCATCGGCAACCACGCGTTCCGAGGCGTGCCGCAATCGCTCATAGATCTGCTGCGGATCTTGAACATCTCCCGCCAACAGAGCATCCTCCATCTCGCGGGCCAACTGATGCGCATGAATCGCCCCGACCGACAGAGACGCCCCTTTGTAGGTATGAACNGCGCGGAGAATTTCNTCGCGNTCATTNCGCTNGATNGCACGCTGCACNGANNCCAGCAGACTGTTGGACTCTCCTAGATAGACGCGAAGCAAATCACGCAAAAGTTTCTCNTCACNNCCAACCGCCTGTCGGGCCTGACTCCAACAGATAGCTTCGCCATCCTTTGGCTGTGGCAACGTTGACTTGCCTGCGAATAGGGCAGCATTGCTGCCAGCATTTGCCGNATTGCGGGTATGACTCCCNGCCTGATCAATTTCCGACGCCGAAACAGATTCACCACCATCAACGACAGGTTGCCCTGAACCAGACAGCGGTGACTGCCGATCCTCGGCGGTTTCACTACTTGCTGTTTCACTGTTTGCTGTCTCACTACTTGCAGCTTTGTCTGCCGCCAAACCCAGCACGGCAGCGAGTTTCTCAAGCACCATTCCGACTCGAATCGGTTTNGCCACGTATTCGTCCATCCCGACCGACAGACATTTCTCACGATCACCTTTCATGGCATGTGCCGTCATTGCAATGATCGGCAAGTGCCGTCCGCTTGTTGCTTCGCGGGTCCGAATTGCTCTCGTCGCGTCAATCCCATCCATGATCGGCATCTGAATGTCCATCAACAGAACATCGAACTCCTCTTGCATCGACACTTCGAGTGCTTCTCTACCATCTTTGACTGTTGTGACATGATGCCCATACTTTTCGAGTACCCCTACAGCAAGTCGCTGATTGATGACGTTGTCTTCGGCAAGCAGAATATTGAGTTCCCCCAGTTCGGAGTCTTTAGCGGCCTCGTCTTCTGGCACGAAATCTTCTGGCTCTACAACGCCCAGACACCGCACGATTGAATCAAACAAATCTGATTGCTTGACCGGTTTCATCAAACGTTCAGCAATCCCCAGCTGGGCTCGAATCTCTTCATCGCCATCACGCCCACCACTTGTGAGCACAATGACCTGAGTTTCAGCGAAGCCAGCTTGCCGTCGCATTTCGGTGATGAAGCCATACCCATTCATGACTGGCATGTTCACATCGGTCACAACGAGCGAGATAGGTTCTTCGCGTGCATCCGCGCTTTGCAACTCTTTGAGTGCCATTTCAGCTGAATTAGCGAGATAGGGCACCATCCCCCAATTCGACAGCATCTCATCGAGAATCATCAGGTTCGTTTCGTTGTCATCAACGACCAAAACCCGCGTTCCACCAACGACAACGACACCACGTTCCTGCTGCTGTTCAATTCCATCAGGAGCACGTCTGAGTGACAACTGGAAGTGGAAGTTACTTCCCCGGTTAAGCTCGCTGGAGAGTTCGATTTGTCCTCCCATGAGCTTGACCAACCTCGAAGATATCGACAGTCCCAAACCGCTCCCACCATAACGCCGGGTGGTAGATGTATCAGCCTGCTCAAATTCTCCAAAGATCGCACCATGCTTCTCTTCAGGGATCCCGATACCAGTGTCCCTGACCGAAATTTCCAACCGGACTTCGCCCTGAGTGGCGGGCAGATCCGAGACGTGCACCAGCACCTCTCCGGCGTGCGTGAATTTCACCGCATTCCCGATCAGATTGTTCATCACCTGACGCAAGCGACCGGCGTCGCCCACGACAAAACGAGGTACATGCGGATCAACTCTGAACGCTAATTCGAGATGTTTGCCATGAGCTCGCGGAGCAAAGGAACCAATTGTGTCACCAAGACTCTCACGGAGGTCGAAGACACGTTCTTCCAACTCGAGTTTCCCCGCTTCAATTTTTGAAAAATCAAGC
>PAUV01000021.1 GCA_002712845.1 Rhodopirellula sp.
CAGAAAAACTGAAAACTTATACCGGAATCGATCCGGGTCTACAACGTTGTGGTGGTCTTTATCTGGCGGAAACAGTCGGCGAAATTGCGGCCATGTCCGGGATGACCGAATACTGGCAGGAGATGGAAATTGATTGCAAGCAGCTGACATCAGACGAAATCATTGGCCAAGAATCGGCACTAGCGGACTGGTGCCGCAACACCAATAACGCCGCAGCGTGGCATGTACCTGATGAATATCAATTGCGATCGCCAAATTACCTTGCTGCTCTCAAAACGGCATGCCACCAATTAGGAGTTACTTTTCTTGAAAACACCAATGTGACCGACATCCGCTACCTAGGTGGACGAGCCGAAATTCAGTACGAGGGTAACTGGCACACCACTGACGGTATCGTTCTTACGACCGGCGTTTGGACTGGACAACTTGCAGCATCACTGGACCTGGAATTGAGCATTGTTCCGATTCGTGGTCAAATTTTGCTGCTCAAGACATCGAGGCCTCTGATTCGAAATATCATCAACATGGGGCAGCGGTACGTGCTTGCTCGCGAAGATGGCCACACATTGATTGGCTCGAACGAGGAAGAAATCGGTTTCGAGCTGGGAACGACAGACTCAGTGCTGAAATCTCTGCTGGACTTTGCCACCCATTTGCTGCCAGACTTAAAAGCAGCCGAACATGTCAAATCCTGGTCCGGACTGCGGCCAATGACATTCGACGGTTTTCCGATGATTGGCCCTGTACCGGGTGTCGAGAATCTTTATGTTGCTGCGGGTCACCACCGCAGTGGCTTGCACCTTTCACCGGGGACCGCCGTACTGATTGCCGATATGTTGAGCCAAGTAAAACCACAAATCCCGATCGACGCCTTCCAGATTCGCACACAAAAACGTAACCACGACGTTCGATCCTACACCACAACATGAACAACAATCCGAAAACTGATAGGGACATGACACTGGATCCTCCAGGATCCATTGCGATTGTGGGTGCTGGCACACACGGGATCGAAGCTGGTCTCTACGGGCGTTTTCTTGGCTACGACGTGACGATTTTGGAACGTGGGGCGATCGGAAACAACATGCGAAATGCGAGCGATGCTGATTTAATTATTCTGCCCGACCAATGCCTCTCACCACTCGCTTTGTCTGCCGTAGCGACTCAGCATGCAGCAGAAAATCCCGGCAGTTCACCGCGGGTACACCCGACCACAGTTTCAGCGTGGATCGAGGAGGGATTGATTCCCTTATCGAAATCAGACTTGTTACGTGGCCGCATCAAAACGGAACACTTGGTCACCAGCATCGATGCTGTACCAATTGAGCTTGAAAACGAGTCCGAGGATGCATCTGACTACCCCGCGGACTTCCAACTCCGCTTTACTGATTCAGACGGAACCGAAGACACCTTACGTGTGGAAGCTGTTTTGATTGCGACTGGCAGCCAATGCGACATCGAATTCAAGTTTCCGTTGCCGTGTCCGTATCTACACCGCATTGAATCTACCTCGCCTGACGATGCTGCTGGCCTGCTTGGCGGTCGAAGTAAAATTGTAGAAATCTACTCACAGTTGGCAGGTCGGGAAAATCTTGATTTATACCGTCCGCCGAGAGTATGAATCTTGTCGGTTATACCGATCATATTAGCTGTGTTTATCAGGTCACACCGGTAAGCTAGCGATTCTTTTCTGCCTGCCGCGACGATACGCCCAATGTGTCCTAGCATTACGTGACGCAGGTCGGATCAATCCACTTGGAATTGCCTGCCCACGTCATGCGTATCCGCCTTTTTGGGACTGTCGTCCCTACTGCAGGGCATTCACGCGGCTCGGGGGTAACTTCATGATCAAACTGACTCGACTGGATGGCGAACCATTTGTCCTTAACGCGGACTTGATTCGTTACATCGAACGCCGGCCTGACACCTTCATCACGCTCATCAGCGGTGAGCGACTCGTCGTTTGTGAAACAATGGAGGTGGTAATTGAGCGTGCTGTGCAGTACCAGCAGCAGAAACACTTCATGCCCATGCCAACCGCAAGCTTTACGACGGCCACGGTTCCTACGCCCGCCACGAACTGATCATCGCAGATACAAAACATGGACATTGCCAGTATCGTCGGCCTGATTTTAGCGGTCGGCCTCATTATCGCCTCCATCATGCTGGGTGAAGCTCCCTTCACTGCCTTCTTGGATCTTCCTTCCTTGTTGGTCGTGTTCGGTGGTGCTGTTGCCGCAGCCATGATCTGCTTTCCGCTTCACAGCATGCTGAGGGCACCCATGATCGCGCTCAAAGTGCTGATGAATAAGAACGAAGATCGAATTGGGTTGATCAACCAAATCGTCGAACTCGCTGAAACAGCCCGTCGTGATGGACTTCTGGCACTGGAATCGAAAGTGCTGGAAATTGATAACCCTTTGGTGAAAACCGGTATCCAAATGGCCGTGGACGGAAGCACTCCTGATGTTGTCGAAGAAGTACTGAGAACAGAAATCGAGGCAATCGCCAGCCGCCATCGTGAAGGCAAAAGCATCATGGACCAGCTGGGAAGATTTGCACCAGCCTACGGAATGATCGGAACCCTAATTGGGTTGATCATGATGCTGCAGGACATGAGCGATCCCAGCGGAATCGGCAAGGGCATGGCTGTTGCTCTGATCACAACTTTGTACGGAGCCATCATCGCAAACGTATTCTTCAGCCCCTTTGCGGAAAAACTGGGACTGATGAGCCGTAACGAAATGGTCAGTTTCGAAATTGCAATACGCGGCGTCATGGCAATTCAATCGGGTGAAAGCCCACGTGCCATCGATCAAAAACTAAGGACCTTTCTACCTCCAAAACAGCGTGATCTGGAGTAGGCAATGAACGACGAACCTGACGAAATCGGAATTCCGGAATGGGTGGTCACATTTGGTGACATGATGAGCCTATTGCTGACCTTCTTCATCATGCTTGTTTCGCTTAGCGAGATCAAAGATGACGAAACCTATCAAAAACTTGTAGACTCCGTTCAACGTGAGTTCGGCTATTCGCGTTCATCCGAGTCACTTTCACCCGGCAACAAACGACCACGCAAAACCGAATACACGCCTCTGGCAACCACTGGTCGAGCCAAACGAAAAGACACTACGAAAGGCGGCGGTCCGATCAAAGCTCCAACGGGGGAAGAACCTCGCGTACGCATTGTGCGCCCTGGACAGCTAACAGCGGTAGGCTCCGTGATCTTCTTTCAAATCGGGAAAGCATCACTTTCACCGGCAGCACGATTCGAGATCAAGCAACTCGCAGACAAGCTGCGTGGAAAGCCACAGAAAATTGAAATTCGCGGACATGTGTCGCCCGCGTACGCAAACCGCGTCGATGATACCAAACTAACCATACAACTCGGCTTTGAGCGTGCACTGAATGTGAGACAAGCACTAGTCAATGAGGAAGGTATCAATCCAAAGAGGTGCCGTGTTGCATCCGTGGGAGACAGCGAACCGGTTGATACATCAGCATCTGGTGATTCAAGCATTCCAAATCCNAGAGTCGAAGTATTCATGCTGAATGAATCCTTTGCAGACCCAAACGAGCGTGATTCCCAGAGAACGCCTACCACCGCCAATGATGCAACAAACGAGAAAAAATAATGGCTGATGACGAACAACAAACAGAAGAAACCACATCCGCTGCCAGTGGCCTGGGTGGCCGCGGCATGATTATCGCATTCGTTTCCGTCGTAATTCTCATGGAAACAGCAATGTTTTTCTTTTTCATCCCTAGCGCTGATGAAGTCAGTGCTTTGGCGGAGGAGCGTTTAGTCGCATCAATCCAAAAGGGTGAAAACGATGCTGAAAAGAAAATCAAAGACGAAAATCAGATAAAGGAATGCACGATCGGGAAGTTCGGCGAAACCTTCAGTCCCCAAGACACGGAACTGACATATCGGGTTGAAATTGATGTCTATGGCTTGGTGAAGGAAAAGTTTGCCGATGACTTCCAAATCGAGTTCAAAGAGAAAGAAGGTCGGCTGAGAACGGCAATTCGCAGAAAAATCCGCAATAGTGACCTCGAAGAGCTCAGCAAGAACAATTTGGGCTTGCTAGAACGACGCATTTTGACGGAATGTAACCATCTCTTGAACGAAGATCTGCTGATGGGTGTCGGCTTTACCAGTTATCAACTCATCGAACAGTAATCNAATCACGCAGCCTGATTCCGTGAAACAGGCGCGGGAAACATTCCTGCATCAATTCAAGTCCATGGAAGGACGACGCTGTGGCTGATCCAAACGACGAATCGACACAAGCTGATGCAACCGATGAAGTTGCTGCCGAAGATAGCACAGCCACTCAAGGCGGTCCTGTCTCCGACGATTCAGCAAAAGATGGCAGTGACGTGCAAACGGCAGACATCGAGAAATTGCTTGATCAGGCAACCGAGTCTCTGGAGAAGGCAACGGGCGAAACAGCTACGGCTGACCCCACTCCAGCCCCCTTCGATCTCAACGATCTGTCTCCCACAGAAGAAACTTCGGAACGACAGCCCATCGATTTGCTCGGGGAAGTCGAAATGGACCTCCGAATTGAATTGGGGCGAACCCAAATGTGTCTCGATGAAGTACTGCAGCTCCGCGGCGGATCAGTTGTAGCACTCGATAAATTAGCGGGGGATCCTGTTGACGTTTTCGTCAATGGTCGACTAATTGCCCGAGGAGAAGTCTTGGTCATGAACGACAATTTCTGTATACGAGTGACTGAACTGGTGGGCGCTTAGGCTCACTAGCCAGCGTTTTACAAGATCATCAGACTGCATCCCCACCTTGCGGAATTGACCGTCATGAAGAAGTTGCTTTACCCTGCCTTGGCCGCAGTTTTATGTGTCAGCGTTTCTTCAAGCTATGTGCNAGGGCAGGAAGGTGCCAATCTGATCCGTGGGCGAGGCATCGCAAAAACGGTCGCCACCGATTCGATGCGTGCTCCGGCAACAAACGCAATGCCGTCAGAAAGAGCACCCAGGAACAGGCTGGCAGGAAACACTTCTTTGACCAGTCCGAAGCAATCAGTGGCACAAACCTTCCCCAGCCTGATGCCAAACTCAGGTCCCAATGACCAATCCAGTCCTGACAGCAAACCAAAATCAGGTTCCACCAGCCCGCTGATTACCGTCAGTTCAAGCTTGGCTGTTGTACTTGGCTTGTTCGCCGCTTTGATTTGGGCCACCCGGAAATTTGGTGCACGAGGAAGTAACAATAAGAATATTCCCAAGGAGATTTTCCAAACACTGGGGAGCACCTCTATTGACCCACGTACGCAAGTTTCGCTGCTTCGATGTGGTCAGAGAATTCTCATCCTTGCACGAACCAACAATGGTGTGCATCCGCTGGGAGAAATCACCGACAAGGACGAGGTCAGTCATCTGATCGCAACCTGCACCGGTGACTCTAAGCAGGAATTCCATAATGCGTTGGCATCCCTTGAATCAGAACCCGCAGGATCTGGTTACATCGGCAGGCAACCCGAACCAGCGGCCGCTCGCTCACGCGGACGGCTTTTCGCGAGTGCTTAAGCGACGTCATCACCACCACACTGAACACCCTCTATCTCAAGCAGATCATGCTACGACTTAGGTAGCATTCCGAGTCGGCTCAGCCACTCCTGACACAGCCCGGGCCACTGCGATGCACCGGGCAACTGCCGGGCCAACCCCACACCGTGCCTTCCTTTCGGAAAGACATGCAATTCCGACGGCACACTATTTTTCTGTAAGGCCAAGTAGTACTGCAAGCTGTTCTCCACCGGCACCACTTTGTCCTCAGCAGTGTGAAAGATAAAGGTTGGAGGCGTGTCATTTGTCACTTGGCGTTCATTTGACAATTCCTCAACTAATTTTGGATCAGGATTTGCACCAATCAAATTCTGCTGGCTTCCGCGATGGGTATAGGGTTTGTCAAAGGCAATGACCGGATAACAGAGAATTGAGAAATCCGGACGGGATGGAACTCTTTCAATGGGATCTTTGGCTGTCGAGTTAGCATCGAGAAAATGGGTCGAAACGGTCGAACACAAATGCCCACCTGCTGAGAAACCAATCACACCCACTCGCTCAGGATCAATATTCAATTCCTTCGCCCTTGCCCGTAGCGTTTGGATAGCACGCTGAGCATCCTGCATGGGGCTAGGATGCCCGTACCCCTTGCCGTCATTTCCCCTGCCACGAAGCCGATAGGTACAGATAGCAGACTGGATTCCCATCGCGGCAAACCAATCAGCAAATTGGTAACCCTCATGCCCCATGGCATGTCCGTGGTAACCGCCTCCGGGCAAGATCACAACGGCAGCCGTAGGGACCTCCGACGCAACTTGCGTGATGATCAGTTGCGGAAGATCTCCATCCGCCTTGCCCCCTGCATTCGGTGCCCCATTTGGCCACAACAACTCCGTTGTACGGTGAGTGGTTTCGGGGTTCGCATCCTGCGCCCAAACAGGTGTCGCAATCAGGATTGCCAGTGGCAGGAAAAAAAGACTGGCTAAGGACCTTCGGTTCATCTCAAACAACCTCTCGAGAGTAACAAACAGCAACTTGTTGACCGCTGTATTTTAAACGATAAGCCAGCCGCATGATGCACACTGATTGCCCGGAAGCTATTTTCTAACGCAACGCGTAACGACAAATAACTCACGGACCCTCTTGCAGTCGTACCGGACCTGCACTGCGATGCAAAACAAGCAGAGTAGTCGCTCAGATTTCGTCCCACCTGCCAAAAACGTGGGGAAAAGCTTAGGCTGCTTCGGATCATCACCTCGCAAGAGATTGCAAAGCACATGTCACCATGGATTTAAGTCGTCTTGTCAAGCTCCGTGTTCAGCACTGAAACTCCTGCCCTCACCACTAGCCAAAGGCTGAGTTGGAAGCTGTCTCTGTGGCGTGCCATTTTGAGTACTGCTCTAGGCGAACGTCTCGTTTATCGAGGTGATTTCGCTTTGGGTACATTAATGCGTTTCCTACCCATCGTGACTCAGATATTCCTTTGGTATGCAATTTTCGACTCCATTGAGGCGTCCCAAGGAGGCAAGCTTGAAAGCACTGAGATTCGCGGGTTCCATTTCACAGACATCGTTGCGTACTATCTGCTTACGATGGTCGCCCGAGCATTCTCTAGCATGCCAGGCTTGGCTTCCGGAATCGCCCGCGAGATCAGAGATGGAGAAATCAAGCGATACTTGATTCAGCCCATTGACCTGATTAGCTTTCTGCTGCTCACTCGAATCGCCCACAAAATGGCGTATTATGCCATTGCCATTTTACCTTTTGCGCTCGTGTTTTTTCTGTGCCGCGACTACTTCGCTTCCGGTTGGCCTTCATGGCCCGTGCTGGTCGCATTCGCAGGTTCGCTTGCCATGGGATTTCTCATTGGCTTTTTCCTCGAAGCCGCGATCGGCATGATCGGATTTTGGTTCCTGGAAGTATCGTCGCTTCTTTTCGTCTACATGCTGTTCAGTTTTTTTCTATCTGGGCATATGTTTCCATTGACCATGTTGCCGGACAATGTGGGAACGTTTGTTAATCTGCTGCCGTTCAAATATCTAGCGTATTTTCCTGCGGCTATTTTTCTTGGCAAGATTCCAGAAGAGGATCTGCCAATGGAGCTTGCCATTGAAGCTTGCTGGCTGACCTTCTTCATCATCGTCTGCCGAATTGCTTATGCTCGCGGCGTACGACGTTACAGCGGCTTTGGGGGTTAAATATGGAACGAGAGCCTCGATCCGATCAGACAAAGTACTGGAAGGTTTTTTTAACCTTTGCTCGCAATAGTCTCGTTCGAGACATGACATTCCGCACAAACTTTGTGTTGCAATGCATCAGCAGCCTTGGCTGGACCCTGATGAACGTGGGTTTTTATCTCATCATTTTTCAGTACACCACATCGATTGGCGCTGACAGTGGTTGGGATCGCGACAAGTTTTTCCTATTCATTGCCACGACCTGGTTCATCAACAGCCTCGTGCAGGCCTTCTTCATGCCCAATGCGGAAGAGTTCAGTGAGTTGATCCGCACGGGAGGCCTCGACTTTGCTCTCTTGAAACCAATTGATACTCAGTTTCTGATCTCTTTCCGACGAGTTGATTGGAGTGCGCTGTCCAACTTTGCCGCAGGCTTCATCATTGCCTTGATCGCTTTGTACTCTCTCGCAACTCGCCAAGTTGATCCAATGACACCTAGCGTTCTGTCAATTTTACTCTACATCTTTTTCGTGGCGTGCGGTGTTGCCATCATGTACTCGTTGATGATTTGCCTGAGTGCCACCAGCATCTGGCTGGGACGTAATCAAACACTGTACAACTTCTGGTTCTACATAACGAATTTCAGTCGTTATCCGATGGAGATCTATAATCGTGGTTGGGGCAGACCGCTGTACGGATTNTTCACTTTTATCATCCCNGTNCTGTTNGTNGTAAANATTCCNGCACGNATTCTTGCCAAACCAATCAGCCCTCAAACATGGGAAGATCAACTGCTCATCGTTTGGGGCTTGGTAGCAACACTGCTGAGTCTTTGGATTAGCCGCTGGGTATTCAAACGCGCACTTCTCAGCTACCGAAGCGCAAGCTCTTGATGGGCCATCGCCTGCGTTTTATTGCAGCAGGCAGCATCACCCGACAGCAAGATCATCCAAAGTCGCGGCAAAATAACTGCTGCATCTGACGCGTGTGAACCATTGCTCAACCTCGGATTTCCTTGCTCACTTGCCGCTGGAGGCTTTCCATTTGAGCACCGCCGGCAGCGACTCAAGTCCTGCCGAGTTGATTGCAAAAACACGATACTCACAGGGCTTGGGAGACAGAGGATTCAGGTCAGTAAATTGCATTAAGGCGAGAGGCTGAGCCGGCGTCCCTGAGTAGTTCATCACCTGAAAGATGGGGCGTCCATAGCGAGTTTTCGGCTCTTCTGGCAACTGAGCAATCGTTTCACCATTTCGCTCAATTCGAAATCCACCCAGTCCGCTTTCGAAGTCCGCATCCGCTTTCCATGTAAGCACTGTGCTATCACCATNCTTTCGCGCGACTAATGAATGAGGAGCAGCTGGTGCTGACGAATCCNGTAAATTNCCCANACGCAAGAAGGTGGACCAACGGGATGCGAACAGCTCATCAGGTAACCACGAAGCGACTTGTTTTTCACCGGGGTAATCATCTGAAGAAAAAACTTCACCTGACTCCGAACCAAACCATGAACGTGACATATCAATGGGCCGCAATTCCGTTGGAGCAGTGTTGTCATCAGATAGCCGCAGTCTCAGACAACTATCAAAGAATGGGATCGCCAGGTAACGCGAATCTCCACACTCATGACCTGTATTTGGATCTGGAGCGATCCCAAACGNCGCACCGGACAGCCGATACGCAGTCTTCATCGCGTGCAAACCATCCCAAGCACGATGAAACCTTTCGTGAGTGCGTTCTTTAGCCCCCGGGCACGCCATGACAGGCACGTGATAAATGTTTGATTTCAACTCTGGTGCTTTCACCTCNCCTTGAGTCCAGTAACCAAATGCCGTGCCTGATTGCAGCCAGATCGCAACGATGCGTTCGGGATGCATGGTCTGCATCAAACTTGCCCAGAATCCACCGCCGGAATGCCCCCACAGACACCATGGCACCTGATTCAATTCGGCATGTCCTGTCTCTTCGGCAAATTTACTCAATGCGTGCAAAAATCGCTCACCCGACCCATTTCTTGGATCACACCACAAACGGCAACTACTACCAGCTCGCCCCTCATAGGAAGAACCAAGTAGAGCGCAATCCCATTTCTTTGCCAGCTCACGCCAGTGCAAATCACAAACTGCGGTCAGACCTGCATTGGAGGCGCCAGGACCACAGCCATGTTGATGGACGATCACCCCTCGTATCTGGTCAACTCCGGGTGGCAGCCAGAGATCAAAGTCCACAAACAACTCCAATTCACCCGGCAGGCTGGAAGCTGGAAAAAANCAACNATAAACATCGTCGTACCCGGCTCTCGAAGCATCCTGATGACGCAGTACACGTGCAGCAATCTGCTTCTCGATGTCGGCTGCGATCTTCTGAGCTTCCTTCATTGGTAATCCCGGCTTCATGCCGGGGCGATCGTGTCCCACATGGCTTAACCAGGCTGCGTGCATGAGTTTTTGCCGGCGATCAATTAACGCTTTGAGAGATTCATCTGCTTCAATCTGATCAGCTACACCCCAAGCTTTCAGCACAGCATCGGCGAGAACCGTATGTCCTTCATGATTCACGTGAACGCCATCAGGAGACATTGAGAACTGGGGATTTGTTCTTCGCTTTGCTTTGACATANTTCGAAACTGCTGAATGAAGATCTATCACGAGTTCCACCTCGTCTTTCTGCTGAAGGATCCAGGCAGCATAAATCGCCATCACAGCGTCATAGTCTTCGTAAATCTCTTTCCATGAGTACTGTTTTTCACCAATTGGCAACAGTTTGCCTTGCTGTTTCAGCGGCAGGGAATCAAATGCCGGCGGGGTCATCAAAACCAGCTTTGCATCGGCATCCTTTACTTTGGCGATGATCTGCTGAATGCCCGCCTGATANNCGGCGAAGCGTTCTTCTGAAAANGGATNATAAATCCCATCGTTCATTCCGTAGCACGCTACCACGACGTCCGGCTGCGTTTTCTTCAAAGCAGCATCAATTCTTGAGTGGACATTTGGCCGAGGNAACGGATGCTCCGGCTCTGACAAACCACTGCAAGTCTCACTCGGCAACCCCAGATTGATCAANGTGCCATTGTGACCATGAAGACGCAATTGTGTTTCAACCAGAGAAATATAATCGCCAGCATGAGTGATTGAATCACCCAAAAAAAGGATGCGTTNTGCTGCAATCGGTACTTCATCTTCNGCAGCACAGAGAGGTGCNGATAAACCAAGCACCACCAGAGATCCAAGCATTACAAGAATGCTACGGACCAACCNAATTAAAAATCGCATTTTGTTACCCAATCGCAATAACACACTTTCATCGTTTCAAGAACTCAATTCACATCAAGCGCCGATGCCAGCCAGCCACAACAGCAAGCCAATGACTAAAGCACACACAACGCACGAAATCAAAAAACCTGTCACATCCATTTTCGTGGGATAAACAAATTCCCAGTCGGAATTCGGAAACAGTTTGCGACTTATGGTTGAAGAAGGATCCCGATAGGCAGCTTCCAACGCTTCGTTATCGGCCGTTGGATCAGACTGCACTGGGGTTTTCATCTTTGCAAAGTATCTGTCCAAAATCGCCTCACTGCCGCGCGGTGTGACGAGGCTGAGAAAGAAGAGAACGGCAAATGGCAGTAACAGCCGGATTGGCAACCGGAGTGTCTCCAATGTTGCCTTGTTCGCATTCGAAAGATCNATCCCCATCAGACCATAAAGAAGGAAATCAATTTTCAGAGATCCTTCACCTCTCTGCTTCCCAACCCATCGTTCGGTCTTAACCAGCATGCCCGCCTCTTTCGTGTCACTTACCAACTCTTTTGACAGTGGACCGATCGGAACGAGTTTCGTCCAGTAAATCGATTGCCCCCCACTCTTGATGACAATTTCAATTGGCTCACCCACAGTTGCAAAAGGCGGCTCTGGGCCGAGGTCAGCAAGTTCCTCCTCGAGCTGGNTCCTGCTTTCACTATCCGCACTAGTAGCGATCTGTTCCTTCANTTCACCTCCCGCTGCGACCCATGCCTCGTGCCTGGCGATATCGGATTCCGTCGCTGGGCGCACAAGTGTTTTTGTTACCAAATTTGTTGTGGTCGCAAGTTTCTGGTTTGTNCTCAAGTCTGCCAGTCTCGGCACAATNACNGGAAGAACGAAGAACAGCATCAAGGATGTAGCAATCGTCCCCCACACAGCAAATTGATTCACTCGCCTCCAGTACATTCCCAACCAGAATGGTGCTGCAAACAGGATGGGTAATTCGATCGCCATTTTGAATTGACCAAAAACATCGGCATAAGTGAGCGATATAAACGCAGCACCGACAATGATCACCAGTCCTGTCATCCTGCCAACTTGGACGTATTTTTTTTCGTCTGCAGTTGAGTTGATATAAGGCGCATAGACATTCCGAACCACCAAGGCCGAGGTCACGATCATGTAGGTATCTGCCGAGCTCATCATGGCTGCCAACAGACATGCCAACATCAACCCCACCAATCCCAGATTCATGGGACCCAATATCTCGCGTGCCGCAACTCCCCACACCCGATCCGGGTCAGCAGCAATTTCCGCACTCCCGGCCAACAGTGCCAGCGCGATCAATGCCGTCAAAGCCCAACCCACAGTACACAGNCGCTTTAGAAAGTTACCGACGACCAAGCCGATACGGGCCTCTTTTTCTGTCTTGGCCGAACCACCTCCTGTAGCGATGAAGTGTGGTTGCACAACAACGCCAACGATACTGATCAAGGAAAGCGAGATGATAAATGGCAGCGGAAACTCACCGCTGCTTGGCCCAGAGAACAAACTGAAACAATCNGCAGATACACGTTCATGCATAATTCGGAAACCATCCATCAGCCCCTGCTCGCCGGGACCACCAAATGTCTCTGCGATCGCCCACAAACCGTAGGGAATNAAGAGCACTGACAGGATGATGATNAACAGNCCCTGAATGAGATCAGTCCAATACGCTGCNGCCAATCCACCCAGCACACCATATAAAATGACAACGCCAGCAATCACAGGAATCANCGTGTACTTCAATTCATAGCCGAATAGTCCCACGTCAAAGCCAAGCAGTGGCGCTGAGAATTTCGCAACAGCCGAGAACATCGTCGACAGGTAAAACATGTAGAAGACGATGGCAAACAGCGTATAGGCGACTCCCATCGATCGTGATTCATAGCGNTCAACAAACCAATCACCCAAGGTCAGGTGGCGCATTCGGCGGTACCAAACCGCAGTGATCCAATAAATGGGAGTCACAAACAACCACATCAAGGCTGACCAAACACCACTCAGACCGCTTGTCCACGCGGTCTTCCCCACCATCACCGGTTCATGAGCGCCCGTACCGGCTCCAAACGCCGCAAAGGTCTGCAGCAGCTTTCCAAAGCCACGCCCCCCCATGAAATAGTCTTCCTGGTCCTTCACACGTTTCATCGCCCACAATCCGATAGCGATCATTCCCACGAAATACAGGACCAAGACGATGTAATCGATCAGTTGCATAGCGAATCTGTTGGCTGGACCCCAACGAAAGGGGCAAGAAGTGGAAGTACGAGGCTGGTCAAACGGCGTGTATTTTAGTGACAAATGGTCCGTGGATGCGGCGGTGCAGCAGATTTACCAGCGAAACAGACCGTATNCCAAGACCTCAAAACGTTAAAAAACCATGNGTTCGCAAAGGTTTGATGCGTGAGTGGTTGTAGNAACAGTTGCTCCCCACTAACAATTACGCATGCCAACCCAACCCAGCCGTGACCGTTTTTCTGAATATCGCCAAACTGTTCGTGACCGAAATGCGAGCGGTCAGCGGCCGCAAAGTCATGGCCACAGCGAACGCAACCCAAAAAAACTCGGCGAACGGGATCGAAAATTCTGGGAACTGTTTTCACAGTTTTTGGCCCTCACTGCGAAACACCGCGGACAGATTTTCGTAGCATTAGCCTTGCTGACAATCGGCATTGTGCTTCGCCTGATTCCCCCCCTAGGGACGAAACTTGCGATTGACTCAGCGTTAACCACGCCTCCAAAGAAATTGCCTATTTGGCTACAGGCCCTGCCACTTCCCACTGATCCTATGAACCTGCTGCTAACTATCGCGGGACTAGTGGTTGTCGTCACTATCATTTCCACCATCGTCCATCTNTGCAGTCGGTGGATTGCGACCAAAGCGGTGAACCAGACCCAGGTCAATGTCCGCCGTCGTGTATTCGAACATGCGGTCAAACTGCCGCTGAACAACGTCTACGACATGAAGAGTGGCGGTGTTGCAAGTTTGATACGTGAAGACGCTGGTGGGGTCGCTGATCTGATTTTCAGCATGCTCTACAACCCATGGCGAGCAATCATTCAATTTGTCGGGAGCCTCATCATACTGATGCTTGTCGATTGGAAATTAATGGTCGGCGGGTTGCTGCTGCTACCGATCGTCTGGGTAACCCATCGCACATGGATCAATCGCATCCGTCCACTCTATCGCGACATTCGAAAGCAACGTCAGCGGATTGATGGCAATGCAACCGAAACGTTTAGCGGCATTCGTGTCGTCCGAACTTTTTCNCAAAGCCGCAATGAATCATCTCGCTTTGTTCGNGAGGGTGANTTTCTTGTGCGNCAACAGCTTTTCACGTGGTGGTGGACTCGGATTATCGAGACCATTTGGGAAGTCGTCGTGCCTCTCGCATCGACTGGATTATTACTTTATGGCGGCTACCAGATCATTTACAACGAACTGACACTCGGCGATCTGATGATGTTTCTCGTTTACCTNACCATGCTNTTGGATCCGTTAGCGACCATCGCGGCAAGCGCAGTCTCGTTCCAGAACAATCTTGCTGGACTTGACCGAGTGCTGGACGTTTTGGAGATCGAAGACGAACTCGAAACCCACCCAGAGGCGATAGCGTTAAGACGTGAAAATGTGGGAGGTGCACTGTCGATACGAGATGTTTCTTTTTCGTATCCCGAGTCCGACACCATGGTGCTGCAGGATATTAATCTCGAGGTCAATGCGGGAGAAACCGTTGCGTTGGTTGGCCGCAGTGGGGCCGGAAAAACCACCTTGACCAACCTGATCGCCAGATTCTACGACGCGAGTTCGGGCAGCATCTGCCTGGATGGTCGAGATCTTCGCGATATCAAACTGAACAATTACCGGAGTTTGCTCGGAATCGTCGAACAGGATGTCTTNCTTTTCGATGGAACGATCCGCGAAAACATTGCCTACGCCAAACGCAACACTCTTGATTCACACGTCATCGAAGCAGCAAAGGCTGCCGCTGCTGATGAGTTCATCACGCAACTACCNGACGGCTACGATTCAGTCATNGGNGAACGAGGCGTCAAATTATCTGGAGGACAACGACAACGCATCGCGATTGCACGAGCGATCCTTGCGGATCCGAAAATTCTCGTGCTGGATGAAGCAACCAGCAATTTGGACAGCGAAAGTGAGCGGTTGATTCAGAACAGTTTGGCTGATTTGCTTCAGGACAGAACTGCGTTTGTCATCGCCCACCGCCTCAGCACCATTGCTGGAGCAGACAAAATCGTCGTACTGGAGAATGGGCGCATCGTCGAAGTTGGGAGCCACGATCAACTACTGAAAGATGGTGGCAGATACCGGGACATGGTCATGTTGCAAATGAGTGACTCGGCCAATGATGCAACCGGACGTTAATAGCGTGGCAATTTGCTAGTACGTTCTACTGCGACGTGGTTTCAGAACGCTTGCTATAATGCCGTGGACAAAATCCATTCCAGTTGAAACTCCCTTTTCGCTTTCTTGCGGATAGAGACCGAACATGAAACCTATCTTGCTTGTGTTGCTGCTGTCGCTCTACGGCCAATTCAATCTGACAACTACGCTTGCGGGTGATGCAGATTGGCCGCAGTGGCGAGGCCCAACACGCGATGGCCATTCCCCTGCAAAACATCTGCTGAAAACCTGGCCGGAAGACGGGCCAAAGATCAAGTGGACCTTCGCTGATGCCGGGAACGGGTATTCCACCATCGCAATTGTCGATGACTGCATCTTCACCCTCGGATCCAACGACAGTAACTGTTTTGCTTTGTGCCTGAATCTGAAAGATGGCTCAGTGAAGTGGAAAACCGACTTCAGCAGGGCAGGGACCCGCGAAGATTACAATCAAGGTTGGGGAGGGGGACCAAGAAGTACGCCCACCGTAGATAAAAATCAGGTGTTTGTACTCAGCGATACCGGAGTGTTGGCATCACTCGAGAAAGAAACCGGTAAGGTCCAATGGAAAACAGACATCGTAAAGGACCACAAGGGCAAGATCCCAACTTGGGGCTACAGCGACTCACCGTTGGTTGATGGCAACCGCGTTGTAGTAACTCCTGGGGGAGAGAATTTTTTGCTTGCTGTGGATCGGGTGACTGGCAAGGAGGTGTGGAAGAGTCGAGGGTACAAGGAAGGAGCCCAATACGTGTCCATCATGAAGGACAATGTAGGTGACATCGGCTACTACCTTTCAGCCAGCAAAGCAGGGCTTGTGGCTTTCGATACCCAAAGTGGTGACAAGCTGTTTTCAGACACCGCGAGTGGTAATCCCACCGCTGTCATTCCAACTCCCATTCTTCATCAGAATCTTATCTACCACACGAGCGCTTACCGTGCTGGCAACACATTAATAAACCTCGTCGAGGAAGGGCAGGGCAGTGTGGCAGTGCGAAATGTCTACCATCTGACCGGCAAAACGATGGAGAACCACCATGGTGGCGTGGTGCTGGTCAACGGGACAATCTTTGGCTTCAGCAAAGCCAATGGAGGTGTATGGATGGCTCAGGATCTTGAATCCGGCGAGACACTCTGGGAAGAAAAAATCCGACCCAACAAGAGTGGCTCAATCTGCTACGCCGATGAGCGTCTTTATTGCTACAACGACAAAGATGGCACGGTTTTTCTGGTGGAACCAAGCCGATCTGGTTGGCAACAAAAAGGAATGCTCAAACTACCGAGGCAAACTGAGATACCGCGTGAAAAGGGGGCAATATGGTCCCATCCGGTTGTGGCCAGCCAGACCTTGATCATACGCGATCAAGATTTGATTTATGCCTACGACCTTGCCAAGTAGCCTTGGAACTTTAAAGCGAAACAGTCGCATGCTGCGGAGCAAAGTTCACTGATCGAAGTTCCCCGACCTAAGTAGCCTGGCCACAACGCACGATTTCATACAAACGGGCTCAGTCGTTGCTCCCAACAACGGACACTGCTGCAGCTTGCTGGGCAACTTACGCAGGCGTCTGCACCTACCGTTGGTAGATCGGCAGATACCCCTTGTCCAACTGCAGCATGATCAAGTTGCAAGCTGTCACATAGACGGGGTGCACTTGGCCTTCCCAGAAGCCATCGGGACGCTGTTGCCCGACAATCTTGTCGTACAGTCGATCCCTGAAAGGTTTCCAAAGCTCATCACCTTGGCGATAGACGACTTGGCTGTAGTAAAGATAGGTATAGTGCCAGTGGCCGAACGACCGCCCTGCCAAACTGTGGAGTGACTTCTTGCTGTACTCCAACATTTCCGGAACGTGCTCACCTTCGTAGTCGCCGGCATTATAGAGTGCAGCAAGTGCGGCAGCTGTTATCGCGGGCCTGCTCGTACCTCTCTGCTTACTGCTATAGCTAATGCCACCGTCAGGGTTTTTGCAGCCGTAGATATACTCTTTCGCGTTATCGATGACTTTACCGCTAACTGGAATGCCTGCATTGCGGCATCCACGCAGTCCTTGCACTTGGGTAATCGTTGTTGATCCCTCATCAAAGTTATTTCCAGCCGCAGCGGAAACATATCCCCAACCACCTGCCTCTGTTTGCGCGTTACCACTGAATTGCACCGCGCGTGTTAAGACATCAACCAATTCTTCTCGTCGGTCAATCAAGCCTTCCTCGCCGAGCACTTGCGACATCAACAACATGGCGAAGCCGTGCCCGTAGGTATACCGTGAATCCGTCTTCGGATCGCCAATCAAGCCATTATCACGACTCTTGCTAATGAGGTAATCCGTTGCTCGTGCAATTTGTTTCGCATAGGGTCCTTGAGTGGTCGTACTGCCACTCGCGATCAGTGCGGTCGCTGCCAGCGCCGCCATCGCCGTAGGATACTGGTTGGTATTCCACCTCCCGCGCGAGGACTGCGTCCGACTTAGCCACCGCAGACCTTTTTCGATTGATTCGTCCCACGCGACTTTAGAATCGGCGGCCTGCGCGGAGCCCACAACTCCGCTTGTCGCTGTCAAGACTGCAGCGTTTCGAAGCCAATCGCGGCGTGTTTGACTATTTTCCATAACCCTGTTCTCGTTCTCAACGCAATTCAAAATCGGGGCGTTTCCCCCGAAGTGAGCGGATTCGCCACACGTTCAACTCAGTGGAGAGTCTATTGTACTACGAGGTGTCAACGTAATGGGACTTCAAATTGTTCGAACTGTGTGATGCAAACCTCTCCGCTGCTGGCACTTAGGGCAAAAAAACGTACTACGTTGGGCCTGAACGATCCGCCTTATCCGACCCTTTTTGCACCGGAAGCAAGGCTCATCCACTCGGTCATAAACCCGGTGATAATTCTGGTAGCCGCCTTCGCCATTTAATGCATTCCGGTAGGTCCCGTCACTGAGGGTACTCCCCTCATGTTCAATCGCCTCCTGCAAAACGGCATGAGTCGCCTGCTGAATACGTTTCCATTGAGGCCCCGTCAGACAATCGCAGCGGGTTCGTGGATCGATTCCTGAGAGAAACAGAATTTCCGCAGCGTAGAGATTTCCGATACCTGCGACCACAGCCTGATCAAGCAGGGCGACCTTAATCTCGCGCCGACTTGTTTTCAACTTATCCCTCAGTTCATCGTGAGAGATGCAAAGGGCATCAGTTCCCAACTTGCCGTCAACTTTGATTTTCAATTCTTCAGCCGATAGAAGTCTTACCGTCCCAAGGCCGCGTCGATCCCAAAACAATAGCTGATCGTTCGGGCCGCCTGTCAAAATCAAACGCAACCTCAGATGCTCTGGACCTGGTGGATCAGCAAGTAATACCAAACCAGTCATCCTTGGCTCGATCACGATGACGTCGTGGCTACCAAGGTAAATCATGACCCGCTTACCACGTCGTCCCACATCAACGATTTCCTGACCTCGCACCCTCCGGTCAAAGGTGCGAATTTTTGGCTCAAACAAGATTGGCCTTAAACGGCAAACGGGTCGTTCGGCCTTTGTGATGCAACTGCCCACTACTGGCAATACTCCACGGCGCATGGTTTCGACTTCTGGCAATTCAGGCAAAAGATGATCCAGATTNAAGAGATTGAATGATCCGCAAACAGAGGGTTCTCTGCTTACTGGAATGATAATCACTGATAATCACAACTATCAGAGCGACACAAATAGCTTACGAATAAACGCGTCCCTCGAGACAATAACGAGTATCACGCGATACATCAGCATGATTNGTGCTATGAAATGCTCGCCACCCCCCCAACCCGGCGAGCACTGCATCGAGAGCATCTCCACCGGAATCCTGCATGATCACGCGTCTACGATGACGAGACATGNCAAGCGCGCAAGGGATCTCCTGATCTGCAGCCGTGCTGGCAAGATCAGACTTGTCTGTTGAGTCTTGATTGCAGGAGACGTTTTTGGCCGGACAGATAGTTGGCAGAGCATCGATACCCCGCAGTATTTCCAATCGTTTTGCTCGATGCACGGTCGTCGGTGGCTTACCGCCAGATTGCTTGTAGCGAGCGTGCGGCAGATTCCAGCGTTTCAAAAAACTCGACGGACACGACTCGACCACAATTCGCCGCGCAGATGCGATGCGATCATANTGAAANGGTATCACCGCAGTNTCAACGCTCTTGGAAATGGGCAACAGCACATCNCTCATTCCGTGAAAGGTCTGGTAGATGATGCGATAGTGATAACTATCAAAAGGCGTGGAAGTTTCAACGTCTGTCTTTCGGCGAATGCGGCCGCTCGAAACGATCTGACGCGCGATTACGGAGAGCTGCCTGCCAAACACCGCAGCGGGGTTCCCACCTCCATCCTGCGANTCAAAATCCTCAACCATCTTTAGTTGTGAGTTCCAGTCCTCGCCTCCCAGTTCAACGGGAAGCCCAAAGGGAAAATCCATCGCCCAAAGGGTGGCTCGACTACTGGAAATTTGCTCAGCTAAAAAGCGACAAACGNCAGTTCGCTCATCGGANCCAGCTAATTTTCCGAGGGAGGCCAGCTGTACCAGTTGAAGAGTGCCCAACGACCAATCAGCCTCAAATTCCGCCAACCAAGCAGTTTTCCCGGATTTACTTGCCCCGCTAAAATCCACACCACAGACACGTTGCAATTTCGGGGTTTTCATGGGCTTGCCAGCGGTCGCGTTGACGTCATCGTCAACTAAAGTGAGAATCGGGGTCGGTGATGTCGGCACGTGTTCTGCGGTCCTTAGGACCTGGGGCGGGTCTGCTGACGCCCCTTCAAGTTGTCCAGACAGAGAATTGCTTCTATGAGTACCGTACCCAACACGTCGAGTGCCACCGCTTCTGTNCCTGACGCACNTGGTCGTTTCGGNGATTTNGGTGGCAGATTNGTGCCCGAGACGCTCACGCAAGCGTTAGACCAGCTCTCNGAAGAATACGACAANGCAAAANTCGACCCCGAGTTCCAGCGTGAANTNAAGGTTCTGTTGAAGACATTCGTTGGNCGCCCCAGTCCGCTTTACTTTGCTCGCCGGCTGACAGACGCAGTAGGCGGAGCACAAATCTGGCTCAAACGAGAAGATGTGAACCATACCGGGGCACACAAAATCAACAACACGGTTGGACAGGCTTTGCTCACCCTGAGGATGGGTAAGACGCGTGTGATCGCCGAGACAGGGGCAGGTCAACACGGGGTTGCCAGTGCCACAGCCTGCGCCCACTTCGGGCTGCCTTGCACTGTTTACATGGGCAGCGAAGACATCCGACGTCAGAAGCCCAATGTATTCAGCATGAAGTTGATGGGAGCAGAAATCTGCCCCGTCGAAAGCGGTTCAAAAACATTACGGGACGCCGTGAACGAAGCGATGCGTGACTGGATGTCATCCGTGGAGCACACCCATTACATCATTGGTAGCGCGATCGGTCCCCATCCATTCCCGATGATGGTTCGAGATTTTCAATCAATTATCGGACGCGAAACACGTGAACAATGCTGCGATTCATTTGGTAGATTGCCTGATTGTGTCGTCGCCTGCGTCGGTGGGGGCAGCAATGCAGCCGGAATGTTTTATCCGTTTGTCGAAGACGATAAAGTCAAGCTGGTCGGCGTAGAAGCGGGCGGACGGGGCAGCGATCCTGGTGAACACGCGTCGCCACTCTCATTCGGGAATCCCGGTGTTCTACATGGGAGCCACAGCTACGTGATGCAGGATGACGATGGGCAAACATGTGACGTGCACTCCATGAGTGCCGGCTTGGACTATCCCGGGGTCGGCCCCGAGCACAGCTACTGGAAAGATACCGGTCGCGTGAAGTACTCCGACTGTGGCGACGCAGCTGCGATGGATGCGTTTGACAAGCTAGCGCGTACCGAAGGCATCATCGCGGCATTGGAAACCAGTCATGCGATAGCCAAGGCGATGGAACTGGCGAAAGACATGCCAAGCGACTCACATTTGGTCGTTTGTCTCTCCGGACGCGGCGATAAAGATGCGATGGAGATCGCAAGGCTGCGTGGCGAAAACTGGTAAGGTCAGACGCTCCATTTCCTGCAACACTTCTTTCTGTGAACGTGGCGGGTTCTCATCTTTTCTCAGCGCATCTGACAACCCGAACACATTGTCAGCCGCGTTTTATCACCCAACACCTACGACAAGCACATGACGAAACTAACTTGGCTTAGCCATGGCGGCTGGATGATCGAGAACGATAACCACCGACTGCTGATCGATCCATTCCTGACCGACAACCCAGCAGCCTTGACTTCTGCTGACCAACTGAAGGACGTCGATCACATCCTCATTTCGCATGGACATTTTGATCACGTTGCGGATGCTGCATCGATTGCNATCGGGAACAACGCAACCATTGTCGCAATTTATGAAATTGCGGAGTGGTTTGCCAAAACTCAGAGCGTGCAGTCAACCGTGGGAATGAATATCGGAGGTCAACTCGAATTACCTTGGGGTTCAGTGAAGATGACCCCGGCGTTTCACAGCAGTCAACTGCCGGATGGATCCTATGGCGGTGAGCCCGCCGGCTTCGTCGTCACGATCGACGGTACACGGATTTACTTTGCCTGTGACACCGCACTGTTCAGCGACATGAAACTTTATGCAGACAACGTCGACATTGCTGTATTGCCAATCGGCGATCTGTTCACGATGGGCATTGAGGACAGCGTCACAGCAACCAAGCTCATCAACGCCAAGAAGGTTTTGCCAGCACATTATGGGACTTGGCCACCCATTGCCCAGGACGCAAATCATTGGGCAGAGCGGATTAAGAATGAAACAGATGCGGAGCCAGTCGTGCTTGAAGTCGGTGAATCGATCAGTTTTTAAACTGCGACTTTCTGAACATCATGGCCGACCAAACTGGTCAGCCTCGCAGGCTTCAATATTGCTAGGCCTGCAGCCTTGGTGTGTATCACCTGCGACCACCTGCTTGAAACGTTGATTAGGTCAGGATGTCGTGAATCACCTTGGCTTTCTCGACTCCTGTGAGACGCATGTTCAAGCCTTGGAATTTGACACTGAACTTTTCATGATCAATGCCCAAGCTGTGCAAAATNGTNGCGTGCAAATCCCTGACGTGGACAGGGTTTTCTGTGACTGAAAGCCCCAGATCATCCGTAGCTCCATAGCTGACCCCGGGCTTCACTCCTCCACCGGCCATCCACAGGGTATAAGCGTCAATAAAATGGTCACGACCGCCAACTTTTTTGTTTCGTGTCTCACCCATGGGAGTGCGACCGAATTCCCCAGTCCAAACCACCAGTGTTTCGTCTAGCAATCCACGATCTTCCAAATCCTGAATCAGAGCAGCAGACGCCCGATCAACTTGGCTGCAACACTTTTCCAGATCTTTACCGAGCGTCTGTCCCGGTCCACCATGGTGATCCCAGTCTGTGTGGTAGAGCTGTACAAATCTGACACCACGTTCCACCAGTCGCCGAGCCAAGAGACAGTTGTTCGCGTACGAGGCGCCGCCAACCTTGGCCCCATAGCTGTCCATGGTTTGCTGAGACTCGTCACTGATATCCATCAACTCGGGCGCACTCGACTGCATCCTGTATGCCATCTCATACGCCGCGATCCGCGTTTCGATTTCACTGTCTCCCGTTGCCTGCAGTCGCTTCCGATTCAATTCAGTCACCGCATCATGAAAGTCCCGACTCAGCTCACCACGAAAGTCGGCCGGACTTGTAAGGTTAACGATCGGATCACCTGAACTTCGAAAGGGAACTCCTTGATACTTGGAAGGCAAGAAGCCACTTGACCAGAGTGCGGCACCTGCCCGCGGTCCACGGGGTCCTGACTGTAGCACAACGAAACCCGGCAGATTTTGACACTCACTGCCAATCCCGTAGGTCACCCACGATCCCATGCTAGGCCGACCTGGTTGCGGATTACCTGAGTTCATGAAAATTTTTGCGGGTCCATGGTTAAACACATCCGTGTTCATGCTATGGATGAAACAGAGTTTATCCGCGATCTTCTGGTGAAACGGTAACAACTCGCTTATTTGAATGCCTGATTCGCCACACGACTTGAACTCTCTGGTGCTCCCCAACAGTTTTGCATCTTTACCAAGGAACGAAAATCGTTTTCCATCGATGAACTCTTTTGGAGTTTCTTTACCATGTAACTCTGTGAGTTTTGGTTTGTGCGAAAACAGCTCCAACTGGCTTGGACCACCAGCCATGAACAGCACGATCACATTCTTTGCTTTGGCTGGATGATGCAACACACCAACATTTTCGCCAGCACCACCCGCTTGGGCACGGTTTCCATTGAGGAGACTCGTCAGCGCAATGCCGCCTAACCCAACCCCACAATCGCGAAAGAGTTGACGTCGCGTAGCCAGCTGAGACAGCTTGTCTTCGTAATTCATCTCATTCTCTCGTAATGAATTCATCGAGATTCATCAATACACGTGCAACTGCGACCCACGCATACTGCACCGCCTTCGCTTCCGAACTGGCCATACCGGCAGTGAACTTTCTTCTCTGGTCCGTCAAGAACGTCTGTAAGAATTCGAGTTCCTGAGCAGATGGATATCGGCATAAAGCAAGACGAAACATGTACTTCAATTGCGTTTCCTCGCTCCTCTCGTCAGAAACGACACGATCAGCAAGAGCCTCAGCCAACTCGAACAAACCTGGATCATTTGCGACCATCAACGATTGCAAAGGAGTATTCGAGCGGCCCCTCCGAGTGCACGTAACATTAAATCGGGGAGCATCAAAGGCAGTTAGCATTGGATGAGGGGAACTACGATAGAAGAAGGTATACATCGTTCGGCGAAATCGATCCGGCCCCTGACTTGTTGGCCAGTTCTTTTTCTTCTGGGTAAACGCATAAACCCCAGCTGGCTGAGGGGGATAGACAGATGGTCCACCAATGGTTGACACCAACTTGCCTGACGCAGAAAGCGCAAGGTCCCGCACAATTTCCGCATCAACTCGCAATCGATTCTGCCTCCCCAAGAGACGATTCAACGGATCTTCTTGCTGCAGATCGATACGTGCATCAGAGGACTGTCGATAGGTCGCTGATGTAACGATCAATCGCAGCATTTGCTTCTGTGACCAACCACGATCAACAAACTCGGCTGACAACCAGTCCAACAAGGCTGGATGTGAGGGCACCGCACCCTGTGCACCAAAATCCTCAACGGTCTCGACCAATCCAACACCAAATAGTTTTTCCCACATTCGATTGACGACGACGCGAGGTGTCAGTGGGTTATTAGAATCGACCAACCAGCGGGCAAGATCGAGCCGATTCAACGGTTGATCTGACCCGGGCCACTGATATAGATTCCCGAGAACAGCAGGCTCAACTGATGCAGCCGGCCGTAGAAAGTCTCCTCGAGTTAGCAAATGCGTGGCCCGAGGTTTTTCAAGCTCGCGCATCACCATGGATTTAACAATCCCCGCCTCAAGTTTTCGTTTTCTTGCTTCCAATGCTTTGCGACGTAAGGAAACCAAGTCCACCACAGGACGACTTGGTGAACTTGATAGTCGAAACCGTCCAAGGTTGTAGGGATGTGTGCCCTGATTGAATCGCAGTCGCAAACGCAAGTCTGTGGGTTTCGCAAAGATGATCGGCTCAGCTAACAGAAACTTTGCCCAATGCGCCACGTTACCTTTCTGATTCGTATTGATTGCCCAACCACTTTTAAGGTCATCATCAACAGCAAGTGAAACACCGTACTCACTCTGTGAGTAGTCTGCGATGGCCACTGGTTCGAGTTGAAACTCATTTCCATTGGCATCTTCAAAATGAACATCTACCATGACAAAGTTGCCATTACTGGCACGCCCAGGTCCCCCCTTGGGCAATGCTTCGTGGGGCAAGACATCAAGCTGAAATGCTGCAACCTTTCCTTTTCCTGCACGATAGAGAACTTCGTAAGTCTCCTCAATTGGATTGGGACCGCTCACCAACAGCGACTGGTCTTGCAGCGTTTCAAAGCTAGCCTCTGATGCAGCCGCCGCTTCGATCGGCTTGAGAACAGTCCATTTTTCGAGCTTTCCGGCACCTGCCAATGCAAGTTCGTTTTCTTCACTCTTCAGGGCGGCCAACTGGCGGTCCACATCAGCTATTTCCTTCGCATGCGGATTCCGAAAAGTCACCTCTGGGCCACGATTATTCCTGTCGACAGTGCTGTTAAAAAAAGCAAAAAGACTGTAATAATCAAGTTGGCTTACAGGGTCGAATTTATGATTGTGACACTGGGCACAACCTACTGTCAGGGCCAACCAAACCGTGCCCGTCGTGTTTGTTCTGTCGATTACAGACTCAACTCTGAATTGCTCGGCATCGGTTCCACCCTCTTCATTTATCAATGTGTTCCTGTGAAATCCGGTCGCTGTAAGCTGATCCGTTGTTGGATCAGGCAATAAATCACCGGCCAATTGCTGGACAGTAAATTCGTCAAACGGCATGTCGTCGTTGATCGCATCTATCACCCAATTCCGATACGGCCACATCACCCGTGCATTATCAAAGGTGTAGCCATTTGAATCAGCGTATCTTGCCTGATCCAGCCAGTGGCGTCCCCACCGCTCGCCATAATGTTTAGACCGCAACAGCTCATCAACAAGTGATTCGTAGGCAGTTGCCGAATCATCAGCCAAAAACGCATCCACCTGACTTGGGGTTGGCAACAAACCGATCAAGTCAACGTACAGACGCTTGATCAATACCGCCCGGCTTGCTGGACCCGATGGCTTCAGGCCCTCACTCTCAAGTCGCTTCAGAATGAAGTGGTCAATTGGATTCACGCACCACGACTGATCTACGATGCCAGGTGGTGCCGCTTTAACAAGGGGTTCAAAGGCCCAATGCTTCTGATACTCGGCACCACTGTCAATCCACTCTGCCAAAACTGCTTTTTCATCCTGAGTCAGTACACCACTTTCAGGTGGAGGCATCACCTCATCAGGATCTAACGTTTTCAAACGCTTCACTAATTCTGATTCCCCAGCATGCCCGGGTTTGATCACTCCCGTCGACATCACCTCTTCTCGAGAATCTAATCGCAAATCCGCCTCGCGGTGTTCATCATCAGGCCCGTGACAGGCGAAGCAGTGCTCTGCGAGTATGGGCCGCACGTCTCGATTGTAAAGAACACCCGCGGCGACCGTACCAACATCCTCTGCATGCACATGCATCGCGATGCCGAGAGTGACCAACATCCATGAGATTAAGGGAAAACAGGCTGCGAAATTAAACACC
>PAUV01000022.1 GCA_002712845.1 Rhodopirellula sp.
GTACTGCCACGATTACGGTAACCGTTGTAGACGGTGGGTTTGATAATGACCTTGCGACACCGGATGACAATGGCACCACGAGTCGAACGGTCAGTATTGCTGTCGCACCAGTGAACGATATTCCGACACTTGATGCGTTGAGCAACGTCATGGTGAACGAAGGCGATCCTGGGCAGGCCGTCAATCTGGTCGGCATGAGCACAGGTGGTGGTGAAACTCAGGTGCTGTCTGTCACGGCTGTCAGTGACAGCGCAGGTCTGATTCCTGATCCAGTAGTCGACTTCGATGGCCAGAGTTCAGCAGGCACATTGAAATTCACGCCAGTTGCAGATCAGTTTGGTACTGCAACGATTACCGTGACCGTCGAAGATGGTGGGCTAGACAATCTTCTTGAAACGACTGATGACAATGCCATTGTGAGCAAGACGTTTGAGGTGACAGTGCTGGAGATGCTGAGCTATGAAGGCTCTCTACCACTCTCGCAAAACGCGGCAGGAAGTCTGTACGTCAATAAAGAACCGGTCTTGATGAGTGCTGAAAACGCGCAGGTGAATATTCGTGGCTTTCAGGTGCTCGGTGCAGATAATGCAGGGTCCCAGAAAAGTCTCCTCGTACGTCGTGACAACCATTTAGGAAATCCTGTGCGATGCCGAGTGCTGACAGACGATGTCTGGAGAATTTCCAGCATGTTTGATTCGCTTACGAATGAAACGAATCAAAGTATGGACGCGAGTGCTCGTGATGTGGTGTATGAGTTTCCTGTATCAGTGCTTCCCGGAGCAACAATCGGCAATCTTCCTGAACAATATGAGACCAGTGGCCTGACATGGCATGATGGTCTACAAAAACTTTTTGCCGTGAGTGATGAAGGCATTGTCTCAATGATGAATGCTGACGGGTCGGATATTGTGAACTGGTATGTGCCGGGTGATCTTGAGGCTCTCACTGTTGCCGATCACACGAGTGATCTGATTTACATTGGCGTTGAAAACCCAGATAGCATTCTTGAGTTTGACGTCACCACAGGTCAGGTGGTCCGCACGTTTGATCTTACAAATTGGATGACCGGTGCAGACAACCGTGGTCTTGAGGCACTTGCCTTTGTGCCTGATACGACACATCCAGAAGGTGGGCTGTTTTACGCTGGCTTACAAAGTGATGGACGCATCTATCAGTTTGCCTTACCGATTGTTTCAAGCTCATCGTCTACCGGGGTTACATTTGTTCAATCGATGGCAATTGAAGGTGGCTCGACTGATCTCGCGGGTCTGGCATATGACCCATCAAGCGAACTTCTTTTGGCGATGTTTGACTCGATCGATCAACTCAACGTGATTGATCGAGATGGCCAACTGAGGTCACGGTGGAACGTGCCCGGTGTTGGGCAGGAGGCGGTTGTTTTGTTTGACGGCCAGTTCTACGTGGGTGATGACTCGCTTTTCTCAATTACACTGTATGCGGGTTTTGACCTGCTTGTTGCTTGATTCGATGGTGCTGGAATAAATCTGGGAAGCGAACAGAGTGTTTTTGTCTGGAGTAGGTTCAGATCATTCAAGTTAAGGGTGTGGAAAACAGGATTGTTTTCTTCTCCCGATTGAATTCATGGCTTATCAAATTGCCTCCTCGTGGCACGCGTTTCAACGAGAGATAAATAAACAAGGTGGCCCCTGAGGTTCTTTCGGTTGGCAGCTAAGACACCAGCGTATGTCACGTACAAGCTTGCAGGTGCAGGATTGGCGTGAGTAAGGTAGGGTACAAAGGCTTTTTGTGGTGTACGGACTACTTACCGGTTTACTTTCCAGCTATGACTCAACATTCCGCCCTTGATCGTGTCTGGACTGTCCCAAACATTATTTCGCTTGCACGGTTGGTGCTAGCACTTGTTTTATTTGCCCTGATTGAAGGCGTTGCTGGTCGACAGGATCTCGCTGCTCTGGTTCTGTTTGTGTTTGCCGCTGCCACTGATTGGGTTGATGGATGGTATGCACGAAAATACGGTGCAGTGAGTCGGCTTGGGCGTATCTTCGACCCACTCGTTGATAAGGTGATCGTCTGTGGCACATTCGTGCTGCTCGCAGACCGAACGGGATCAGCAATTCTGCCGTGGATGGCACTTGTGATTGTTGTCCGTGAACTTGTCGTGACGGCTATCAGAGCTGAAATGGAACGAACCGGGCTCGACTTTTCTGCTGCCTGGTCTGGGAAATTAAAAATGCTGTTTCAGTGTGCTGCGATTGCCCTCGAGTTAGGGGCTCGTACCTGGCCAGAACTTGTGCTTGGTTCTGTTTCTATCCATCAGGTCACAGTCGGTGTCGTCTGGTTGGCTGTGATTTCAACAGTCTGGTCAGGTCTTGAATATGTGCTCGCTGCGCGTCCTCTCTTGAGTCAGGACTCATGACCGATTTGATCGGATTCTTAGCCACGATGCTCTGTCTCACGAGCATGTTCTGTATCGTGAAACTTATCGTGCGCTATCGAAGCGGTGAACCCCTGCTTACCCCACTGCCAGAAAATCCAGCATCATGGGATGGGTTTGATGTTGCAAGTTTATTCGTCCTGTTTATTGTGTGTCAGGGTCTGTGTGTCGCAGTGGTGCAGTTATATTTTCCTGCTGCAAATTCAGATACTCAGGTATTCTCAAATACGAGCACCGAGATTGTTGTTACCGTTGCTGGCAGCAAAGGCTCCGATGTGCTTGGGTACCAGTTGCTCGCCAATGCGATTGCAATGCTTGTGTTCACTTGTGTTGCGGCACTCATTCTGCGAGTGCGTGGAGCATCCTGGAAAAGTCTCGGGTTTCAGGATGAGGCTCCATTGACTGGGCTCTGGCTGGCTGGCCTGACATGGGTCACCATCGTACCGCCACTGCTGGCGATCTCTGCGTTTCTTGATCGCTTTGTCAAACCATACAGTCACCCAGTTGTTGATTTTCTCCAGGCGGATCGCACTGCATGGGCAATCGGGCTCGTCATCGTAACAGCGGTTGTGGCGGCTCCGATAGCCGAAGAGTTCTTTTTTCGTCGTGTTCTTCAAGGGTGGCTCGAAGTTAAATTGGGTGACTGGGCAGTTGTGGTATCGGCGGTCTGCTTTGGCGTGGCCCATCTAAGCCATGGTCTGGGGTGGATTCCGCTGATCGGCTTTGGTCTTGCCGCTGGGTATCTTGCTCGCCGTCGAGGGACTATTCTGCCAAGTATTGTTCTGCATGCCCTCTTCAATGGGCTCAGTGTAATGCTCTTGTTGTTATCTGACTTGAATTAGCACAAAGAGATTGTTTCTAGAAAATCGATCTGGTGGGAAAGGTCATGAAACGACGACAATCTGGAATGTGTTGAAACGTCGGTATGTTGGTTCATGGTGAAAGAGGCTTTGCTGCACGTCATGAAAAGAAGCATCAAAACCACAGTCATTGACTGGGCTGTGTATGTGGCTGTCAGAGTGGCTATTTGTGTCGTGCAGGCATTACCCCGTCGTTTTCTTGAGCGGCAGGCGCGGCAGTGGTCGTATTTCCTTGCTTACAAAGTCAATATTCGCCGCGACGTTGTACTTGACAATATTGAGCGTTCGTTTCCAGACTGGACGGAAGCAGAGTGCCACGAGGCCGGTCGTGCAATGTGGGAACATCTTTTGTTAATGGTGATTGAAATAGCACACGCTCCACGGGTGATCAGGAAAACAACCTGGCGGCGATACTTGCGAATTGAAGGGCTAGAGCTATTGATCAGAACGCTGTGGCTCGATCGCCCAAAAGTGGTGCTCTCAGGACATTACGGAAACTTTGAACTTGCAGCATTTCTCTTTGGAGTTTTTGGNCTCAAATTATTCTCAGTTGCACGTGAACTGGACAATCCGTTTCTCGATCAATTTGTTACGGAATTTAGAGAATCAAGAGGGCAGAAGATTCTTCCGAAAAAGGGTAGCGCGCCGGATGTTGCAGCCGTGCTCGAGGAAAATGGAGCAATCGGGTTANTGGGTGATCAGGCTGCGGGTAGGAAAGGCTGCCGGGTCGATTTCTTTGGACGACCTGCAAGCGTACATAAGGCTATCGGGGTGTTTGCCCTGTCGTCAGAGGCTCCAGTCATGGTGTGTACCGCAACCCGTCGAGATGGGCTCTTTAGTTTCGACCTCCGAGTNGAGGGCGTGATGGATCCTCGTGAGGACCGACCGGAGGTAGAGAGTCTCACAGATCTCTCACAATGGTATACGACCCTGCTTGAAGGGGCCGTACGTCGGCGACCGGACCAGTATTGGTGGGTGCACCGTCGCTGGCGGTGTTTTGCACAACCACCTAAAAAACCAAGGAATTCAGAGAAACAAGCGGTTGCCTGATCCATTCTTGCGTCTGATGGTTTATTTTAAGAAAACTTTGAGGCATCCCCAGATTGCAGAGCATGAGGTGCTGCTTTGCGTACAACNTTGATATGGCCTTTTGGTTAGAACCAATGAAAAACCCGTAGAAACAAGCAGGCGAGTCTACATGGCTGATTGGATTGATATCGCAGCTACAACCGAGTGTCCTCCTGGGAAAAGTATTGAGCGGGTTGCTGCGAATGCAATGGTGGCACTCGCCAACGTTGATGGGCGGTTCNATGCCATCGACGGGCTCTGTCCACATCAGGGGGGACCACTCGGAACAGGTGCTCTTTGTGGTATTGTGCTTACTTGTCCGTGGCATGGATGGCAGTTTGATGTCACCACAGGACAACACCGGTATTCTGCAAATGTGCGTCAACANACCTATGAAGTAAAAGTTGAAAGTGGCCGTGTGTTTGTGCGGAAAGACAATAGCGACGCTGCGACGCAAGGAGGNCATTCAGAGTGATCACGTATCGCTGCTTTCGCAATGATGACCCGCCTCGTCTCGCTGAGGTCTGGCGGACTGCTGATCTCGGGCCGCTCGCCATGCAGCCGATGACCACTGCTGAACTTGAGGCAGGCGTTTTTTCAAAGCCCTATTTCGACCGACGTGGTCTTGTTGTGGCAACTGAAAACGACCAGATCGTTGGCTTTGCCCATGCTGGATTCGGACCGACAGCGGATCAGAAAGGTATCGATACTCGAGTCGGCTCAACCCTTCTCGCGGTTGTGCCACCACACGCCCTTGAAAACGAAATTAGTGATCAGTTGTTGGTGCGGTGTGAAAGCTACCTTCGGGAATCCGGGGCTACGTGTCTACTTGGTGGCGGAAATGATGTGTACCGTGGTTTCTATCTCGGTCTTTACGGCGGNTCTGATCTACCGGGAATTCTTGATTCTTCACCAAAGATGCAACAGATGTTCGAAAGGGCAGGGTACCGGCAGCAGCAGCGAATTACCGTTCATCGCCGGCCTCTTGAGGGTTTTCGCGTTCCAGTAAATAGGCTTCATATTGCCATCAGACGGCGAACNGTGATGCACGTGATNGATGANCCTGANCGACGAACATGGTGGGAAGCGGCGACAACAACTGGTGTAGCACTCCGCCGCTATGAACTCCGTAATAAAACAGACGATGTCCTTGGAAGTGCAACCTTCTGGGATATGCAGCCACTCTCACAGGGTTGGGGAGTTGTTGCAGCGGGCCTTTTGCATGTTGACATCGAGGGGCCACGGAGGCGACAGGGACTCGCTCAATATCTCATAGCAGAAGCGATGCATGACCTGTCTGAGGAGGGTGTTGCACTCATTGAGGCACACACCACGGACGCAAATGTCGCTGCCGCAAAACTCTTCGAGAAACTGGATTTTTCTCANTCTGGGCAGGGGACGCTGTTCGAGAAANCGCTCAATTAAACCAGCGAAAGTCAATGTGCGGGAGTGAAATACTCAGATGTTTTCGAGGTGTTCTCGTACCGCACGNGTTGTTGCCGCTGGTGGCCCTTCAAGTTCACGGAGACGCGCAGAGAGCGGCAGTGTGACAGTGTCTCGGCGAAGATCGTGAAGGTAGTCTTCGATTAATTGACGTCGCTCTGGGGTTGTACGTAGAAGCCAATGGACCCAGCACCAGGCTTCAGCATAGTGGTCTTGTGACATTGCTGCTGCGTCTTCCAACTCTTCAAGTCGCTCNATACGCGGCTGCCAGGTGCCTTCCAGAAGCCGGCCTGTGAGGTGATCGGTGTGTCCCTGGTGAAAACCATCTGCTGGCTGTGGCACTTCAAAAAATTCAGCGAGTCCTTCATCAAGCCAGAGAGGAATACCGGGAAGTACAGCATGAAGATATCCATGTGTCGTTTCGTGCCGAAGATCCTCTGCAATTCGTCCTTGCCACGGAGCAAAGATAGCAAGCGTAGTGTCTGTCTCGATGAAACATGCCCTGCGACCTGGGAANCGTGGGAAATGTTTCTGCACAAAATCCTGATAGTCGGCGGGATCATTGAAGAGATAAAGATGTATTGGCTCGTCGGAAACGGGTATTTCGAGTTCCTGACTAATAGTTGTCCGCATGGTATCGAGTTCACGAATGAGACGATGTTGACCAGCAAGCGGAAAATCAGAATGAATTCGCAATTGACCAACACATCGTTCAGTGCCATCTGGCAGGTCACCTGCCATAGAGAGTGTTGACAGTCCGGCCGCCAAACCTATTCGTTCAGTTGTGTCGAAGATATCGTTGATCCCGGAATCATCTGGCCAGCCTGTTGCAAGCATTGTGTGCGCGCAGCCAGGGAGAAACGAAATTCCGAAAATGATGCTGGCGAAAGCAGCAAAACAATACCACGGCGAAAAGTAAGTCATTGAGGGTCCTGGCAAAAAGGCACCAAACTNCNAAGACTGTAGCGTTTTCAAAGGGAAGCCGACAGAGCGGTTTCAGCTAATAACAGCACACCGCAAAGAGCTTCACCGTCCGTTGGTCGACCGAGGACAACGGTTGCACCGGCGTCCATAGCGGCCTGTGCACTTTCACTTCGTGGAAATGAGCAGAGCAATGCGATGATGCGGTCAGGATTCTGACATGTAAGGAGTCGAATCCACTCGAGCTGCAACTCGGGTGAGTCATGGAGATCCCAAATGACGACATCTGCGGCGTCTTGAATGGGTGGTTTTCCAGTGATGACCTGTTCAACAATCCCGCCGGTTGCTGTAACGAGCTCACTTACAGCATCTGCAGTTGTGTCTGTTGAGGCTGCGACAGTTACCCGTACCCGAGTGGGCTGATTCAGAGCAGTCTGTGGTGATTTTCTCGTTGTGGCATCAAACAACCATCTTTCATCACGGCGAAAGCTNGGTGCATCGGCAAGGCTGCTTGGCNGNCCNGACTCTAATCGATGAAGCCANGTGATTATCCGAGAGGGAAGGTCGTGCCATGGGACNTGAAGAACGCCGCGTAATGAGGGGCCGCTCCGCCTTTGACCATCAGCTAAACACGATCCAACAACGACTATTTTTGAGAGTGGCCAGCGTCTTGTAAGAGGAAGGACCTCAGTGTCCTGAATTTGTCCGGGGTGGGTTTGCGAAAGGCAGATCACGAGAGGCTCATGATCGCTACTCGTGGCAGCATGCAGGGCNGCATCAACAGTTGGTAGATGCCACAATTCAATATTCTGCTGAATTACANTTGTNACNTAACNAAATTCGGCTGTGTTTTCCANATCTCCTATCCAGAGTAGTTTCCGCATTGCCGAGGTCATGAGAGTTATTAACGTCCTAATGGAGGCTTGAGCAGTTTGCCTACTTTTCGTGTNGGAAGAATGAGCCACTTCCAAAGTAATGCACTATCAGGACGAAATGAAAACCTCAAGCCCATTTCCAGATTNCATNCCAAAGAAATCTGGCAGTTTGGGGAAGCTTAGGNAAGGTTTTTTTTGCGTGTTTTACAGGTCCTCGAGGTTTCTTAGAAACTCACCTTGACGGTCTTTCCCAGTTGCTGACAATTCCACCCCGTTGNNCGANTCATGATGAGTTGTGCAACAAAATNCATGGTTCGGCTTTTTCAGTGTTTGTTNCAAGGANGTGGCAGACGAAGTCGGTACGGCGAATTGGCAGGAGGCCAAAGATAGATGACCCAACCCCGTGATAGTGCATCAGGATCTCCATCAGAGAAAAATCTGCAGAAGTTATCGGAGCTCTTTCCAGATGCCTCTTTTTTCGCCTGTTCGGATATTGAGTGTCGAGGTTTTACTGACCAGGCCAAAGAGTGTCGCCCCGGTGATGTCTTTGTTGCCCGGTGTAGTGACCACGATGATGGCCATGAACATATTGCCACAGCCGTCGCGATGGGAGCGGCTGGCGTTGTTGCCGAACGTATGGTGCCGACAGATGGTGTCCCACTTTGCGTAGTCTCTGATNCGTCCTGGGCGTGGGCNCGACTTGCGCACGCCATGGAGGGGCTTCGTGGGCGTGGACTACGAGTCATTGCTGTTACTGGCACCAGTGGAAAAACTTCAACAGTTTGGCTTACCGCATCGGTACTTGCAGAGGCCGGCCTTCGCGTTGGCGTTATTTCGGATGCTGGGTGCGTTGATGCTTTGTCGTCACTGCCCGAACGTGATTCGATTACTGACCCAAGGCAACTGGCATCATGGTTGCGACGCCTCGAGAAAAGTGGGTGTTCTCACGCCGTNGTGGAAGTGTCAAGNAAACTTCTTGCCAAGCATGCGCTTGCGGGCGTTGCCTGTGACACAGTTGCTGTAACGAATCTGGGACGTGCCCANCTTGATCTCCACGGCACAGCCACTGCGTATCATGCCGTGAAGGAACGAATTCTACAGGCTGCATCNAACGATGGNGCNCTTGTTGTCAATAGNGACGACCCACGCTCTCAACGACTTNTCGAACGATANAAAGATGAATGTACAGGGAGCGTGTTTACCTCTGGCCTNCAATCTANAGCGACGGTTTCAGCAACTGCTGTCGAACGAACNCTTGCNGGTCAGACACTACTCCTGNGGTGTGACGGTGTCATGATGCCNGTNAGTCTTGATGTNCCGGTAACATCTACNGCTCGGAATGCNGTGTTAGCTGCTGCGATNGCAACACGGTACCGAGTGCCTGCTGANAAAATCGCNCGTGGGCTTGAGTCNATAGGTAGTGTTGCTGGACGAATTACACGATGNGATCGNGGACAAGATTTCACAGTTTTTATTGACCGGCCATCAAATGGGCANTCNCTTGCCAGCACCCTGTCAAGTTTAGGGCGGCTGAGTCATGGCCGCCTCCTTGTGCTCGTTGAGGAGGGGCTCGCTGACCANCTCGGCGGGAAGGAACGGTTTGCGTCGCGAGCATCTAGGTGGAGTGAACAAACACTGATTGTGCCTCCNGGAATCGCTTCAGAAAACGCGACAGTTGAAGATTTGCAGGCGTATGCTCGTCTTGATAAAGAGCTGTCTCAGTTACATGCTGGTGACTGCCTCTTGGTGCTTGGTGCCGTTCCGCAGATCGATTCCGGGCCATTTGATCCTGAGTACGATTTTATGCCATTGGAGGCTGTGGTGAATGGGTGGCTGGAATTAGCACACGAACCAATGGCAGAGTGGGGAGGATATCGACGGGCTGCCTGATCAGATTTTCGATGCGTTATGCATTAAGGAGGTCTGAGTAGACGGCGGTAGGCTTCGTGCGGCACAATATAATCGTTCTTACATCATTCGGTTGGATTCACGTGAGCGAAGATTTTTTCAACACAACAAGAGACCCATGACAGATCAGCCAACATCATCGCCTGCGGGCAGTCCTTTTGATGATCTTCCGGTAACCGTGCAGTTGGCTGAGCCGATTGCTAAGCATACGTGGCTTGGTGTTGGAGGAGTGTCACAATATTTTTGTGAACCTGGCAGCGTTGATGCACTCTCAACAGTTGTTTCAAGATGCAATGAGACCGGAGTGAAGCTTCGGGTTATTGGAGGGGGATCAAATGTGCTTGTTCCAAGTGAAGGAGTGGAATCGATGGTGGTTCGATTATCAGCGTCACCGTTCTGTGGTGTTGAAGTCGACGGCCAGAGTGTGAGCGTAGGTGCCGGTGCAAAACTTGTGCATCTTGTTTCGGCTGCTGTTCAAGCTGGGCTTTCAGGCCTCGAAGACCTTGTGGGCGTTCCCGGCACTGTTGGTGGCGGCTTGGTTGGTAATGCAGCAGCACATGGATGTAACCTGGGGCAACGAGTATACAGTGTCACAGTGATGCTCCCAGACGGCAGCACAGAGAATCGAGTGCGTGATGATATTGCCTTTGCATCAGGCTGGAGTAGCCTCGATGGGGTCATTGTTTTGGCTGCGAGATTTGACCTTGATGAAGATGATCCAGAACGCTTGACGAAGCGAATGCAACGGCAATGGATTGTTGAACGATCAGAACAGCCTAGTGGTACGCGTTCGGTAGCGATGATGTTCAAGGATCCAGTCGGCACGACGGCAGAGTCACTTATTGCACAGGCTGGTTGCCGTGATCTGTGCATAGGTGGTGCGTCAATTTATCCGAGCTGTACGAATTACGTTGTTGCTGAGGCTGGTTGTCCGAGTAGTGATGTGCAGGAGCTTGTCGAAAAGGTGCGTGGTGTGGTGCGAGAAAAGCTGGGTGTTGAGTTAGCTCCAAGAATATGTGTCTGGTGAGGCAAGCAGTGAGCGAGCATGATACGAACAGCGCCGTCGAGCCCTCTGGCAGCATTGTTGGCCTTGCTTGGCGGTGGCGATCGATTCTTGGAGCAGCTGTCATTGTTGCGGCTGCTGTTGTCGGTGGACGCCTTATCTGGGAGCAGCAAGGTAAACAGGTCTCTCGTGATGCAGATTCATTGTTAACGGCTGAGCGTATTACAGTCGATGGTATTCCTGACTGGGTCACAACAGATCTCAAATGGCAGGCTCTTCGTAATGCGAGTCTCGACATGCCGCTGCCCCTCGATGCACCAGATCTTGAGAGAAGGCTCGCTCGGGCATTTGATATGCATCCGTGGGTCAAGCATGTTATTCGTGTTGAAACAAGTCATCCTGCGGCTGCTGTTGTCACACTTACATGCCGTGAGCCTATTGCGATGGTTCGAGTTCAGGGCGGTCTTCTTCCGGTTGATCGAGACGCCATTCTCTTGCCAAGTGACGATTTTACCCCTAATTCAGCAATGCAGTACACCGTTATTGATGGCGTGCTAACGAGTCCTCGTGGGCCGGTTGGTTCTCCGTGGGGAGACGTCGCAGTGAAAGAGGCTGTGAGTTTAATTGAAACACTATCACCCGAAGCAGCGAAATTTGGGCTTGTCGAATGTCGTCGTGTACCGAGGGAATCAGAAGAAGGAAATTGGTGGGAGTTAGTCGGTAATGATAAATTTAGTGTCCTGTTTGGGTCAGCCCCAGGGAAGGCGGTTTCTGGTGAGCCATTAGCAGCAGAAAAAATAATTCGTCTTGGAGAGCTGGCAGATCGTCACACCAGCGGTGATGTCATCGAGAACGCAGATTTGACAAAGTCTCTGGAATGAGTCGTTTCGAAAGCGTCTGATGTCGGTAGGAAAAATAGATTTGCCAGATAAAAATCTGTGTGGGCAGTAAATAGCCTTAGGGGAAAGTGATCAGTCATGTTGTCTTTGGAGGAACATCGTATGTGTCATCTGAGAATGTTGTTCGTGCCTGTGTTGGCGTTGTGTGTCTCAGAAAGTGTTGCAGCCCCGGCACGAGTCGTTGACATGAGTGTTGCTGCAAAGCAGCCGAATCTACGGGTTGTGGAAAATAAGATTTCAGGGAGTGATCCACTCTCGGTGGCGGCGAGTGCATACGTCACACAGCGAGGTCGGGTGGCAATGTTGAATCTTCAAAACTCGATGAAAATGTTCAAGGCAATGAATGGGAAGCCTCCAACGTTTAAAGAGTTTGAGAAGATGATGAAAGAACATAATATCGAGTTGAATGTCTTACCACCAAAAAGGCTTTACGGGTATGATCCAAAGACCGGTGGTATTGTCATTCTTGAAGATACCAAAAGCTAATCGGCTTACGCTGTAGCCATACTGCCTCCACGAGAAATGTAGGTGTTGCCTTTTGTGTCGCGTTGCAGATCATGAAAGTGTTTTGAAGTGGCCCTTGCGACTGTTTATGTTGGAAGGAAAGCATGCTAGGCGATGTTATTCTTTTGAAATCAGTTCTCGCATTTTTTGGAATGCCGGGTTTTCCGCCGTGTTGCACCATTCAAATAGAATGGCTTCGGTTGTCGAAATCACAGCACCAGATCCTTCAAGGCGACGGAGTGCAATACTGTGATCCTGCTCGCGTCGGCTTCCGGCCGCATCGGCAGCAAGACAGACATGATATCCAAGTTGCAGCAAATCGAGTGCTGTTTGGGCAATACAGATATGGGTTTCAATGCCGCAGAGAACAAAAGTCTCAGTGCTTGAGGGTATTTGGTTCATGAAAGATGTGCTTCCACAACAACTGAAAGCCTTTTTTTCAATAGGTTCCTGGTGCTGAAACTTTGTAGCGAGTGGCGCAACTGTAGGCCCGAGCCCTTTGCGGTATTGTTCGGTAAAAATGACGTGTGTGCCAAAAAGGGTAGCGGCCTCTATCAGCCGACAACATTCAGTGGTGAGCTGGTGGGCGGTTGGAATAGTTGGTATCAGTTTTTCCTGTACATCAATAACACAGAGCGTTGAGCGTGCTGGGGTGAGTCGCAT